>CALVTZ010000033.1 GCA_944363255.1 uncultured Clostridia bacterium | reverse complement strand
GCATCGTCTTGTGCTCCTCCCCCGCGGGCATCACGTGCCCGGGCACGCCCGCCAAGTGGCGGGCAAGCGCCCGCTTGTACAGCGCATATACGTTGGAATCGGTAAAGATGAAGTCGGGACGGGGCGCCGCCGAAAGCGCGTTCTTGCGGCAGATGATGCGGCTCTCTTCGCGCGCGGGCGCCGTCCTGATGCGAAAGCTCTTCACTTGGGCAGCCTCCCGTAGCGCTCCTTCACCTCTTCGAGGTTGTCCCCGCCCAACCGCTCGCTCACCACAATGGCGAGCTCGGTCGCAAGCGCGCTCTCGAGCACGATCTCGCAGGCGCGAATGGCGCACACGTCGCTGCGTTCGGTGGCGGCGCGCACGGGCTGCTTGTTCTCGTAATTTACGGTATTCAGTCCGCGCATGAGGGTGGGAATGGGCTTCATGGCGGCGCGAATGACAACTTCCTCGCCGTTGGTCATGCCCCCTTCCAGCCCGCCCGCACGGTTGGTGTTGCGGTAGAAGCCGCGCTCCTCGCTGTAAAAGATCTCGTCATGCACTTCGCTGCCGCGGCGCGCACCCGAGCCGAAGCCCAGCCCCACTTCCACGCCCTTGATCGCCTGCACGCTCATGAGGGCGCGCGCAAGACGGGCGTCCAGCTTCTCGGCATACGTCATGCAGCTGCCGAACCCGCTCTTGATGCCCTTGACGCGCAGCTCCACCACGCCGCCGCAGGTATCCTTGTCCTCCTTGCACGCTGCGATCACCTGCATCGCGCGCTCCTGCACGGCTGCGTCCATCATGGCAAGCTCGGGCAGGCGGCGAAGGGCGATCTCGTCGAAGGAGTACTCCCCCTCGTCCACGGCGCGCTCCACCCCCTTCACGTAGCCCGTGACGAAGATGCCGAGCGCGGCGAGATATTGGCGGCAGATGGTGCCCGCCGCCACGCGCGCGGCAGTTTCCCGCGCGGAGGCGCGCTCTAAAATGTTGCGCGCGTCCGTTCCCCCGAATTTTTTTAATCCCGTGAGGTCTGCATGACCGGGGCGCACGCCCGTGAGACGGCGCGCCGAGACATCGCACCCCTCGGGCGCCATGTACTGCTTCCAATTCTCATAGTCGCGGTTCCACACGGCGAGCGTTACGGGGCTGCCCAGCGTGACGCCGCCGCGCACGCCCGACAAGATCTCCGCGCTGTCCGTTTCGATCTGCTGCCGCGCGCCCCGCCCGAAGCCGCTCTGCCGAAGCGCGAGGCAACGGGCGATCTCCTCAAAGTCGATCGCAAGCCCCGCGGGAAGTCCTTCGATGATGGCAAAGAGCCCCTTGCCGTGTGATTCGCCTGCTGTCGTGATTTTCATGCTTTACTCCGTGATATGCGGGCGAACGGCATAGCCGTCCTGCCCGATGGTGATGATGATACTGCCCAGCTCGTCCGTGCGGTACACGCGCGCCCCCGCCTCGTTGAGACGGGAGAGCGTTTCCCCCGCGGGATGGGAATAGGAATTGCCCGCGCCGCAGGAGACGATCGCCGTTTCAGGCGAGAGCAGGGTGAGAAATTCGCGCGCGGACGCGTCCTTAGCGCCGTGGTGGGAGACCTTCAAAATGTCCGTCTCCGCAAGGCGGACGGCAAACTTCCCGCTGTCGAAGAGGGTGGGATCGAGCGCATATTCGCGTGCGAGCCGCGCCTCCCGCGCCGTGTTCACGTCCCCCGTGAAGAGCGCGCTCACGCCCATATAGTGCAAATAGAGCACGCAGGACGCCTCGTTCTCCTCCTCTTCCCCCTGCGAATAGGGGGAAATGCACACGAGGTACGCCCCGGAAGCGTTTTCAATGACGTCGTAGCGGGTGAGCGTGGTCTGTTCCGCCCCCACCTGCGCCGCGCTCGCAAGCAGCGCGCGATAGCTTGCCGTACTGCCCGCGAGCACGGGCAGATACACCCGCTTGGGCGCAAAGTCTGAAATAATCTTGGCGAGCCCGCCCACGTGGTCGGAATCGGCGTGCGTTGCAACCACCGAAAGGGAGGTGGGCGCAAGCGCCTTGATATAGCGATCGATCTTGTTGCCCGTATCCCAGCTGCCGTCACCTCCGTCGATGACGAGCACCTCGCCGTTGGGAAATTCCACCAGCGAACAGTCGCCCTGCCCCACGGAGAGCACGTGGATGCGCAGTTCCCCCTCCTGCCGCGCGGGAAGCGCGTATGCGGGGAGCAGCGAGCCAAAGGGAATGATCGCGTTGAAGAGGGCGAGCGCAAGCACGATGAGTGCGGAGAGCGCAATGCGCAGAATGCGCATGACGCGCCGCCTTCTGTGCAGTTCAGCCCCGCTTGGCACGCGCTTGTTCGGCATGGTCTTTTTGGGCGCGCTCGAGCGCCGCTTTGAGTTCGGGCATACGCTTCTTTGCCTCCTCGTAGCCGATCTCATACATATTGTGCATCGCCTCGCGCGACACGTCCGTTGCGCGATAGGCGGAGAGGTCGGGGCGGAACATGAAGTCCGCCGCGTCGTAGCCGCGCTGTTTGCAGTCCTCCGTGTACTTCACGGGCACGAACGCCCCCACCGCCGAGCCAAGGATGCGCGAGAAGAAGCCCTTCTCCTCATCCGAGCGCTGATAGGCGGAAAGATCGACCGCCGCCACGAACTGCGCGCCCATATTTTTGCATACGTCTGCGGGAATTGCGTTCGTGAACGCGCCGTCATACAGTTTTTTGCCGCCTATCTCCACGCTGCGGAAGAAGGGCGGGATGGCGGAAGAGGCGGTGCAGACGCGCGCCGTCTTGCCCGCGGAGAGCAACACGCCCTCGTTGTTTCCCCCGTCCGTTGCCCACGCCGCGTAGGGCATGGGCAGGTCTGCAATGTCCCCCTCCACATAGCGGGAGAGAAATTCCTCTGCAAACTCCATATCCGAAAAGGGGCGCAGGTTCTTGGAAAATTCCTTGCGGTTGAGCCCCTCGACGATCTCGATCATGTCCGCGACGGAGTAGCCGCGGGCGTACAGCGCGCCCACGATGGAGCCGATGGACGTGCCCGTTACAAGGGAAAATCTGACGCCCTCCTCCTCGCACGCTTTGAGCACGCCGAGGTGCGCCATCCCCTTTGCCCCGCCGCTGCCCAGCGCCAGCCCCACGCGAAGGGGGGGCACCGCCGCCTTGCGGGAAAATTTCTCCCTGATGCGAGAAAAGAATCCCATATTCTCCTCACTCCCTGTCCCGAACTTCGGGCTCAACTTCTTCCTATTTTACCACGCTTTTCTTGCGCTGTCAACGCATGGCGCGCCCCGCCTATCCAAGCAGCCGCGCCTGCAAAAAGCGCGCCACCGCGTCCTCGTCGTTGTCGCCGATGACGGCGGTCGCAAGCGCCTTCAACTCCTCCGCCGCGCCCGCCACCGCATACTTTTCGTCTGCGATCTCGAACATGGGGATGTCGTTCATCTCGTCGCCGAAGCACACGAGCTTGCTGCACCCCAAAAGCTGCATGAGCTTTTTGGCGGCGGAAGCCTTGCTCACCCCCTTGGGCATGATCTCCAGCCAGGGATCGTTGGTGTAGATGTCGCGCGAGAAGATGCAGTGGAAGTGCTCTTTGAGCGCCTCGTACACGGGCAGCAGGTGCGCCTCGTCGTCTGCAATGCAGGCGAAGTAGTACACCGTGCCGTCGAGCGCCTCCTGCGTGGAGAAGA
The DNA here is from genome assembly GCA_944363255.1 of uncultured Clostridia bacterium. Classification (GTDB taxonomy): domain Bacteria; phylum Bacillota; class Clostridia; order Christensenellales; family Borkfalkiaceae; genus Gallimonas. The sequence goes on along the minus strand of CALVTZ010000033.1, from coordinate 8,116 downwards.
TCTCGCGCGCGCGGGCGTCCATGCGGGTGAGCACGAACTTCCACTGCGCCGCCGAGCATTTTTCTTTGAGATAGGAAAAGCGGTTGCGCCCATCGATGACGGCGTAGGTGAGCGGGAACAGCCCGCGTTCCAGAAAGGCGGAATAGACGCGCTCCTCCTCTTCGGGCGTGAAGCGGGCAGACCAGAGCGGCGCGCCCGTGACGCTGTCCACGATGAACGCGCCGTTGTGCACGATGACGGGAAGCTCCACTTCCATGCCCGCCGTCACCTTGGAGGCTGTCTCGATGGAGCGCGCCGTCGCATACGAAAAGTGTGCGCCCGCCTGCACGATGCGCGCAATGACGGAGCAGGTGTATGCGCTCAGCCGCTGGTTCTCTCTGAGCAGCGTGCCGTCCAGATCGCTCAAATACAGCGTGTCCTTCATGTTCCCCTCTCTCATATCTCCAAAAGCATCCCGTCGTATGCCGCGATGAAGCCGTATTCCCGCTCCGCCCGCCTTACCGCCTCGTCCGAGGGCGCGCTGTTGTGCGAGAAGTGCGTGATGACGAATTTCGTGCGCTCGTCCGCAACGCCCATGGAGAGCAGGCGGCTGCGCACCGCGATATTTTCTGCAATGCCCATGTGCCGCGCCGCCGCGCTTGCCTCCTCAAAGAGGAAGGTGCAATCGAGCGTGACGACGTCCACGCGCCTGTTCAGCGCGCCCAAAAAGGCAAAGCTCTCCTCGGGCAGAAGCCCCGTATCCGTGAGGTGCAGCACCCGCTTTCCGCCCCGTTCGATGAGGTAGAGCAGCGGCTCGCGCGAGGAGTGGCGGGCGGGCATGGTGTACGCCTTCCAATCGTCAAAGGCGATCTCCTCGAAGGCGCCCACCGCGCGCAGGGTGAGATTGTTTGCGACCTCCCCCTTCATCTCCCGCCGCGTGCATTCTTCGACGACGTCCAGAACTTCGCGGTTGCCAAACAGGGTGAGGTGGGGCGCAGTCATCTCGTGCGCGTATTTGTAGCCGCGCAGCACCAGATCGTGCGCGCAGAGATGGTCCATGTGCGAATGGGTGATGAGCGCGTACCTGACCGCCGAGAGATCGACGCCGAAGCGCGCCATGTGATAAAAGCTATCGGGCGGGAACTCGATGGAGAGTTCCCCGTCGAGCAGGATCTGTGCGCGCGAACGCACCTCCCTGCCCCCCTCGCCGCGCGCGATGCGCCCGCGCAGCGCACGGCAGTATGCGCAGTTGCAAAAGAGCGCAGGCACGCCCTCCGCAGCCGCCGTTCCAAGATATTGTATCTTCATAGTCCTCTTGTGAAAGTGGCGCTCACACCTCGTAGAGAATGGTGACGGGGCCGTCGTTCACCTGATCGATGACCATGTGCGCCCCGAATACGCCCGTCTTGACCGCAACGCCCAGCGCCCGCAGCTGCTCCGCCGCGTACTCATAGAGCGCGTTTGCGCGGGCGGGCTGCTCTGCCTGCGTGAAGGAGGGACGGTTGCCCTTGCGCGCGTCGCCATACAGCGTGAACTGCGAGACGAGGAGCACTTCGCCGCAGACGTCCTGCACGGACAAGTTCATCTTGTCCGCCTCGTCCTCAAAGACGCGCATTTTGGCGATCTTCTCCGCGCACTTTTTTGCCTGCGCCTCGCCGTCGCCCGCGCCCACGCCAAAATAGACGACGAGCCCGCATCCGATCTCGGAAACGGGCTCACCATGCACGGTGAGCGTTGCCCTGCTCACACGTTGTAAGACAAATTTCATTACACGCGGCTCATGTACTCGCCCGTGCGGGTATCGATGCGGATGGTATCGCCCTCTTCCACGAACATGGGGACCTGGAAGGTTGCGCCCGTCTCCACCTTGGCAGCCTTGGTGACGTTGGTCGCCGTGTTGCCGCGCACGCCGGGCTCTGCCTCGACGACCTTGAGCTCGACGAAGTTTTCAGGCTCAACGGAGAAGGCGTTGCCATAGAGGAACTTCACCGTGACCATGTCGTTCTCGCGAATGTAGCGCAGCGCGTCCTCCACCTGGGAGAGGTTGAGGGGGGTGAGGTTGAACTCTTCGTCCATGAAGTAGTAGAACTCGCCGTCCGTGTAGGAATAGGTCATCTTCTTGGTCTCGACCTGCGCCGTCTCCAGCTTCGCCGTGGGGTTGAAGGTCTCGTCGGAGAGGACCTGTCCCGTGACGACGTTCTTGAGCGTGCAGCGCACGAAAGCCGCGCCCTTGCCGGGCTTGACGTGCTGGAATTCGGTGACCGTGTAAACACCGCTCTTGTACTCGAACGTGGTGCCCTTGCGGATGTCGCCTGCCATGATCTGTGCCATAAATATATTCTCCTTGTCTTTCAACTAAAATTTACAAAATGAGTAGATCGCGGCGCGTCTTTTTCATGAAGGAGCAAACGCTGCCCTCCTTCAGATACACGCTGTCCTCGATGCGGATGCCGTATTCACCCGCGAAGTACACCCCCGGCTCGTCCGAAAAGACCATGCCGTCCACAAGCGCCGTCTCGCTCCTTGGAGAGAGCCCTGGAAGCTCGTGGATGTTCAGCCCGATGCCGTGCCCGAGCGAATGGGTGAAGTACTTGTCAAGCCCCGCTTCCCGCAGGCAGGAACGCGCGATCTCGTCTGCCTCGCGCCCCGTCATGCCCGCTTTGAGTTCCCGCTTGACCGCCTCGTGCGCTGCAAGCACGCACGCGTAGTGCTGTTTGAACTGCTCGTGCTTGCCGTCGTCGCCGAAGAGGAAGGTGCGCGTACAGTCCGAACAGTACCCCTCCACCTTGCAGCCGAAGTCGATGAGCACGACGTCGCCGAATTTCAGCTTGGTGTCCCCCGTCTCGTGATGGGGAACGCTGGAGCCCGCACCGAAGGCGACGATGGTCTCAAAGGAGGTGCCGTCTGCGCCGCGCGCACGCATCTCGTATTCGAGAATTGCCGCGACTTCGCGCTCCGTCATGCCCTCTTTGATGCGGGGAAGGGTGCTGAGCAGCCCCTCTTCCGCAATGTCGCACGCCCGCGCGATGAGCGCGATCTCCCGCTCCGATTTGATAAGCATCGCCCGCGCAAGTCCCTTCATGCAGTCGACGAGCTCAAAGCCCCGCGCCTCCAACTCCCGCGCACGCGCGAGGTTGGTATAGAGGAAGGGAACGCCCACGCGCTTGTGTCCTGCGAGCAGTTCGTCCGCCTCCTTGCCTGCGCCGAGGCGCACGGTGACGCCGCTGCCTGCAAGCGCCTTCTGCGCCGCCTCAAAGTAGCGCGCGTCGGCAAAAAAGACGCACTGCGCGGAGTCGATGACGACGTAGCCGTCCGTGGAGTAGAACCCCGTGACATAGCGGCGGAGAAAATCCGTCTCCAGACAGATGACTTCCGCCCCCGTCTCTTGATAAAGTTTTTGCAAATTCTCCGCGAGCATACCCATATTATACCAAAGGACTTGCTTCAAGTCAACGAATTTGAACGATTTTCTTATTCACACCCCCCGTTCGTTGGGGTGTGCGGGCAAAAAAACGCGTTTTCGTCCCAAAAAAGCGGCGTTACAGCGCGCGAATGAGCGCGAGCGCCTCCTCATGCGTGCGTGCACACGCCCCCTCGTAGCCCGCGGGCGCACCGCTCGGCGAAAAGAGGATGAAGTCGATATTCGCGCCTTGCGCGCACGCCCTGTCCGACGTGAGGCTGTCCCCCACCCACACGGCGCGCGCCCTGCAAAAGTCCGCAATGCCCGCCTCCACCGCGCGCGCATACTCCGCGGCGGGCTTGGCAAAGCCCACTTCCTCCGAGATAAAGACGCCGCTTGCATAGCGCATGAGCCCGCTTCCTGCAAGGCGGGGGCGCTGCACCCTGCCCGCGCCGTTCGTCACATAGTAGATCTTGCCCAGCCCGGTAAGCGCCTGCAAAAATTCCTCCGCGCCCGCGAGGAGATAGGTCGCGTTGCCCATGTTTTCAAAGTAGCGGGCGGCGACCTCCTCCGCGTTCGCCGCCATGCCGAACTCTGCAAAGAGCAGCTCAAAGCGCAGGGTGGCAAGCCGTGCGCGCGTGAGTTCCCCGCGCTCCAGCCTCTTCCACAGCCCGTCGTTGATGTGATGAAAGCGGGTGAGCACGGCGTCGTCTGCGCGCAAGCCCCCCTCCTGCAACACGCGGGAAAGCACGATGCGTTCCCCCCGCTTGAAGTCGAGCAGCGTATCGTCTACGTCAATGAGAAAGAGATCTTTCATTCCCCCTCCAGGATCGCCAGCCGCGAGAGGGCGCGGGTATAGGCGATATACTTTTCGTTGCGCGTCATGCCCCTGTCGTACACGGCGACGGAGGTAAATTCCAAGCCCTTGCTCTCGAACACGGTGAGCACGTTGATGCGCGTCTTGGAGAGCGCGCCCTCCTTCAGGCGCTTGAAGCCACGCTTTTCAAACAGGGGAAGGTACTCCTCGCGCGTGATGACCGCCTTGAGCCCCTGCGTATCGCGGAAGAAGGCGGAGCACTTGTGCAGCGGGAGGCGGGCGATCGCTTCCCCCTGCAACCCGATGGGCGCCATGTTCACCCCCAGCCCCTCGCGCACGAACTCCACGATCTCGTTGGTGTTGCGGTAGTTGCGGTCGAGCAGGTAGCACCGCTCGCTCACGCTCTCCCAGCTCGCAAGCCCGCGCCAGGGCATGATGTTTTGTTCGAGGTCGCCGAACACGTTGAAGGCGGCGTCCGCATGGATGCGCTTTAACAGGGCGTATTCGCTTGCGGAGATATCCTGCCCCTCGTCGATGAACACGAGCCCGTAGCGGGGGGTGAGCTGCCTGCCTGCAAGTTGCAACAGCGCGCACAGGGCGTAGCCGTCGCAGGGATAGGCGCCCTTCACGCCGTACTTGCGCTTGTACTTTTGCACCGTCTCGCGGTACAGCCAGCGCGCCACGTCCGCGGGCGTCTCGCACTTATACAGCCCCGCGCACGACTGCGTGAGCTTGATGACGTTGAACAGTTCGGCAAAGAGCTCGCCCCCCTCGCGCATGGCGGCAACGTCGCGCTGCGTGCGCTCGATCTCAACGAGCAGCTCCTCCCGCCGCGTGATGCGCTCCTGATAGGTGTACACTTCCTCCTCCCCCCACGGGCGGCGGTAGCGTTTGAGGTCTGCGATCTCCCGCTTCACCGTCTCCATGAGGGAGGAAAGGTCGCCCTCCGCCTGCGCGTACACCTTGTCTGCCGAGGCGACGACGAGGCGGGCGGCGCGGTAAAATTCCACAAAGTAGCGGAAGAAGTAGTCGGGCGTGCGGGGCGCGTCGAAAAGGACGAAGTGCAGGAACTCCTCTACCTGCGCAAAGGCGCTCATGAGGGCGCGGAAGGGCTTGGTGAAGTAGTACCCCTCCCCCCTGTCTTTCATCTCGCCGAGCACGGCGCGCCGCACGCGCACGGAGGCGTTCTTGATGCGAAGATAGCGCTCTCCCCGCGCCTTGCACTGCGCGTACACCTCCTCCGTCACCCCGCGGCACTCCGCCGCGGTGAGCAGTCCGAAGAGGTCGTCGTACAGCTTTTGCACCCTCTTTTGCAGCTCCTTGGGGAAGCGCTCGGAGTAGAGGAAGGCGAGGTATTCCTCGTTGGGCGTGCCCTCCACGAGCTTCGCCTTGAGGTCGATGCCCTCGTTTTTGAGCACGGTGTAGTAGTATTCCGCCAGCGTGACGGTGCGCACCGTCTTGAGTTCGAGCACCTTGGAGAGGTCGTCGATGAAGGCGTTGAAGGAGTCGGAGGGCGTGATGACGAGGATGTCGCGCGGGCTGAGGCTCTCGTTGTTGTACATGAGATAGCTCAAGCGGTGCAGCAAGATCATCGTCTTGCCGCTTCCCGCGCACCCCTGCAGTACGAAGCTCTCCCGCTCCGGGCGGTTGATGACGTCGAACTGCTGTTCCTGAATGGTCTCGATGATGTCGCGGATGTGTACGTCGTCCTTGCGGCTCTTGATGATGCTGCGCAGGTAGGGATCGAACAAGATCTCCTCGTCCCTGCCCGCGATCTCCTCGGGCGTGAGCACGTCGCGCACGGAGAGATATTCGTTTTTGAAATCGATGAGCTTGCCGTTCTTCACGGAGAGCGCGCGGCGCAGCACGGTGCGGTAGTCGTATTCATTGATGGAGAAGGCGACGCGGCTCTTTTGATAGTAGCGCACGGCGAGCGGGGCGCGCCAATCCACGATCTCGAGATTGACGTCCCCCTTCTTGCCAATGTAGTAGGAATTGTACCCCTCCTTGTCGTCCACTACGTCCATGCGGGCGAAGTACGGCTCGGAGAAGAAACACTTGTAGCTGTTGAGCGCGCGCGTTGCGGCGGCGATCTCCGCATTCTTTTCGATGAGGGCGCGGTAGTCCGCAGCGGTGTACTGCTCGGCAGAACGGATCTCCTCCGCCTCCGCCTTCAGCTGTTTGATGCGGTGCTGATAGCGCATGAGATACACCGACTTCAAGGTGACGAGCACGGCGGCAAGGCGCTCGCGTTCGTACCGCTCCTGCGCCTCCCCGTCCAGGAGGGCAAGATACCACGCCTTGTCGGCGTCGATATGCGGATGAATGAGTTCTTTTGGCGTCCGCTTTTTCACGATCTTCCTCCCGTTGAGATATTATAGCTTATCATAGCACATTTTTTGCCGTCTGTGTACCCTTTTCGCAATTTTTTCCTGAAAAACAGCAATTTTTTTTGTCAAAAACACATTCCACGAATGTGACCGACTTCATTCAACGGACGCGGGAATAATTCAACCGAAAAGAGAGTAATTCAACTGAAAGCAGAGAAAAAAGCGATTGTTGTATGATAAATTCGTGATATAATATTTACAAGTAATGTGTGATGCGCTATAATCAATATAGTGAGTCACAAATAGTTTTATAAGCAGAGGTTTTTTATGCCACAGTACGGAAGGATCATTGCAAGACTGAGAAAAGAGCACGACATGACGCAAGCGGAGTTGGGTGAAAAGCTCAACGTCTCTTTTCAGGCGGTGAGCAAGTGGGAAAACGATCAATCTCAACCTGACTTTGCCACCATGTGCGCGATCGCGAAACTCTTCGACGTTCCCCTTACCATATTTATGGAAGAGGAGAGCGCTCCTGGCGAGCACGCAGAACCCGCACTCGGCGAACAGGCCGAGGAGAGCGCCGTTGCCCTCCCCGCAGAGGAGGACGAAAAGCAGGAGCCGGACGAGCTCTTTGGCTACTGCGTGAGCTGCGGAAATGCAGTACGTACGAGCAATTTGGGCAAACAGTACCCCAAACTGCAATGCGTCACCTGCATGGAAAACGAAAAGCGCAAGCAGATCGCGGCGGCACAGCGCAAGAAGGCGGAGGACGAGGCAAAACGAAAACGCGCGCGGGAATTGGTCGCACGTGCACGCGAGGACGCCAAGCGCAAGCGTGACCGCGGGCTCATCGCGGGCGGCGTCGTTGGGGGGATCGCGCACGTCCTTTCCCTCATCTGCTGCCTTGTCACGCAGGAGTGGCTTGCGATCCCCGGCGCATTCGTAATCGGGCTGTTCTTCTTCACATTCCTCTCGCAAATGGTGTGGGGCGGTGCGGTGCGCAGCGTGTTCACCTACGGCGGCGCAGTCATCGGCACGCCCGGCATCATCTTTACGCTCGACTGCGACGGCATCAGCTTTCTCATCATCTGTAAGGTGCTGTTTGCCCTCGTGCGCTTCCTCGTTTATATTTTCACGACCATATTCCTTGCCGTTGCCGCGTTCTTGATGAGCGTCGTCACCTTTATTCCCGCGCTCACGCGCATGAACGGCGAGATCAAAGCCCCTTCCATGCCGCAACCCGCACAAAAAGTTGCAAAATGATCATATAGGAGGAAAATATGAAACGCATTTGGAAAGTTCTCTTACTCGGTTGTATGCTCGCGCTCTTCACGCTCGCATTCGTTGCCTGCGGCGAAGAAACGGGACAGCACCCCCCCGACGATCCCTCGACGGATAACCCCTCCGTGGACGATCCCTCGACGGACGATCCCTCGGCACCCCTCACCTTTGAAGGCATCACCTTTGAGGATAAGACGGTGACGTACGACGGACAGCAGCAGACCGTCACCATCACGGGTACCCTTCCCGCAGGTGCAAAAGTCGCCTATGAGAACAACACGGCGACGAATGCAGGAACGCATGCAGCGA
>CALVTZ010000032.1 GCA_944363255.1 uncultured Clostridia bacterium | reverse complement strand
CGAAGGAGACGAGGCGAAAGGCAAATTCGCCCGCGTGCAGCAGCGTTGCAAGGTATTGCCCCGTTTTGCCGATCCCCGCGATCACGCCGTCGGGGGCGACTTCGCGCAGGATGCTCTTTAATTGGGCGACCGCGTTCGGGGCGTAGGGATCGTAGTTGACGACGGTCGTCTTTAAGCCGCTTGCGCCGTGCGCGTTGAATCCCGCCTGACGGTTTGGGGAAACCGTCTTTGGATCGAAGTTCTTATAGGGCGCGTCCAGCAGCAAAAGATTTTTGCAGCCCTGTGCGATCAGGTGCTGCGTGGCGATCGCTGCGCCCTGTTCGTCGTCGTTGATCACGGTGTTCAGATCGCCGTAGGCATTGACAAAGAGCTGTACGACGTTGATATTGTACTTTTGTGCAAGGGAGATGGCGTGCTGACGATCTTCGGAGGCGGGGACGAACAGGATGGCGGAGACGCGATTGCTGATGAGATAGCGAAAATTTTCGCTCTCCTCCTGCGCCTCGCCCGAGCTGTACAGGACGAGGATGCGAAAGGCGTGAGAGGGGAGCCGCTCGTTGAGCAGCGCGATCACCTTGAAGAAGTAGTCGTTCATCGATTCGGAAATGATGATGCCGATCGTTTTAACGGCGTTCGTCATGCGGATCTGCTGGGCGCCGTAATTGGCGACGTAGTTGAGCTCTTCCGCCGCTTTCAAAACTTTCTCACGCACTTCGTTGCTGATGTAACCAACGTTGCGCAGCGCCCGCGACGCTGTGCCGATGGAAACATTCGCGCGCAAGGCGACGTCCTTGATAGAAGCCACGGTTCCCTCCTTCGATAAGTCGTTTGCAATCGTTCTCATGTTCATTATAATACATTCATTGAAAAAATTCAAGAGGAAAATGACTTGTATTTTTACAACTTCGCCCCGCGCACCGCTGTGCCCCGCGCCCGCTGTTTTTTTCAGCTGAAATGTAACTATTTCACAAATAATGAACGGATAAAAAAATATGAAAACGATTTTATAAAAAAGTATTGACAAAACTATGAAAGTAGGATATACTTGTCTTGTCGATATGAAAATGATTTCACAAGGAGGGGATGCGTTGTTTTACAGACCAGACGAGAGGGCCGTGTGCGCAGATGTGATCCCTTATTTTGAGAACGGCGAGTTCAAGCTGTTTTATCTGAAGGACTATCGCGATCCCCAAGCCGTGGGCGAGGGGTGCGATTGGAATCTCTTGACCACGCGCGATTTTGTCACCTATCAGGATCACGGCACGGTGCTCAAGCGGGGCGATGCAGATGCGCAGGATCTGTATGTCTATACGGGTTGCTGCAATCGCATTGAGGACACCTATTATATCTATTACACGGGGCACAATCCGCACATGGCGGAAAAGGGGCTGCCCGTGCAAAAGATCATGCGCGCCAAGAGCAAGGATATGCTGCATTGGGAAAAGGACGAGAACTTCTTCATGCAGGCGCCCGCGCAGTTTGAGATGCACGACTTCCGCGATCCCTTTATCTACTATGATGAAGAGCACGCCCGCTATTGTATGCTCATTGCGGCGCGTGAGCGGTGCGATGCGCCGGAGAACACCAAGGGAGTGACGCTGATCGCCTATTCCAAGGATTTTTTGCATTGGGAGACGAGCGAGACGCCCTTTTACGCGCCGCACGCCTATTACACGCACGAGTGTCCCGACCTCTTCCGCATGGGGGATTGGTGGTACCTCGTGTTCAGCGAATTTACCGATCGATATATCACGACGTACCGCATGAGCAAGAGCCCGCAGGGGCCTTGGCTCACACCGCCCGTGAACACCTTCGACGGGCACGCCTTCTACGCCGCAAAGAGCGTATCCGACGGAACGCGCCGCTTTCTGTTCGGCTGGAATCCCATCAAGGACGAGGAAGTGGACGACGGACTTTGGCAATGGGGCGGAAACATCATCGTGCACGAGATCGTGCAAAACGAGGACGGCACGCTTGCGGTGCGCTGTCCCGAGGGGGTGATGCAGGCATACGGCGCACCCGCGCCCATTACGGGGCGTTCCTCCTTCGGCGCGGCGCAGGAGTGCGGCGGCGCTGTTACGGTGGGCGACGAATGCGGGCGCGGACAGGTCATGTTCGGCGCGCTTCCCAAGCGATGCAAGATCGAAATGCAGTTCACGCCGCAGGGCGACGCGGGGGACTTCGGCGTTCTGCTTCATGCGGACTTTGTCAAAAATACCTTCTATACGCTGCGCTTTGAGGGACTGTATCAGCGAATGTCGCTCGACCGCTGGCCGCGCCCTTCGCTCGCCTGCCATACGCTCACGGATACCGAGCGCCCCGTCTCGTTGCGGGCGGGGGAGAAGAACCAACTCGTTCTTCTGATCGAGGGCAGCGTGCTGGAAGTGTACCTCAACGACAAGGTGGCAATGGGCGCGCGGATGTTCGATCTGAAGGGAGCGTGGGGCGTGTATGCAGTCGGTTCGCCCGTTCGCTTTGAAAAGATCACGATAGCGGAGAGAAAGGATGAGTAAATGGTCTAAAATATGTTGCGTTGGGTTGACGATACTCATGGCGCTGGCAAGCGCGGCTTGCGGCGGAGGAACAAATCAGGAGGGGCCTGTGGACAACGAAGGGGACGAGACCTATCAAAGCGGCGCGCACATCTATTACGCGATGGAGGAGGCTTCCGCGCTGAAGGACGTTAAGACGGGCAATCAATTTCCTGTTTCTTACGTCTTTTCGGATGCCAAATACAAGTCGCCGCGTCAGCCCGGCAATGCCAAGGGCGTGCGCGGCAAGGGGATGCGCTTCGACGGGTACAGTACGAGCGCAGACACCCTTCCCACGCAGGAGTACGGCTCCTTCACCGTGAGTCTGTGGGTTGCGCCCGACGCCTTTGCGCTGCAAACGGACAACAGGGGACAGGTGCTCCTCACTTCCTACGATACGTTGGGCGGCTTTGAGCTGCGCATCTACAATTACGGGGAATGGGGTTTTCGCGCCGCGACCGATATGGGAAGCGTGCAGGTGCGCAGCGGGGATCGCGCGCTCCAACTGTACCGCTGGAACCATCTCGTCGCCGTCTTTGACGGGGAGGCGCACAAACTCACGCTCTACCAAAACGGCGAAGAGGTCGCAAAGAGCAGTTGCCCGGGCAGCAAGGCGCTCGCGTCCACCAAACAACTGCGCGTCGGAAAGGGGTATGACGGCGCGATCGTAGCGGACACATTTGACCGCAGTATGTATTCGGGACTGCTCGACGAGCTTGAGATCTACGACAGAGCGCTCTCGTCCGAGCAGATCGCGGACAAGTACGGCTCGCTCGCGCAGGCGGCGCAGCAGCTCGGGGTATATACGGACCTCTGGATGAACTACGAAACGCTCGCGGACGACAGGTATGCGCCGCAGTATCATCTGCGCACCCCCCTGCATTGGCAGAACGAGACGTACGGCTTGTTCTATTACAACGGCTACTATCACGCATTCTGCCAGCAGAACGTGCTGGGACCGTACTATACGGACGGGCAGCGCTGGGGGCACTTCGTCAGTCGCGATCTCGTGCATTGGGAGTCGCTCGTGCCCGCCCTCCTTCCCGAGGACAACGGCATCGACAACACGCACGTCTTTTCGGGCGGCGCCACGCTGGATAAGAACGGAAAGCCCGTGCTCTTCTACACGGGCGTCAACTATGAGGCGAGCAAGCTCAATCAGATCTCGACCGCCCGCCCGCGCGATCCCAACGATCCGTGGTTGGAGCAGTGGGATAAGTCGGGCAAGGTGGTCGTCGAACAGGGGAGCGTGAGCACGCGGGACAACTTCCGCGATCCCTTTATCTATTGTGAGAACGGAACGTACTATATGCTCATCGGCGGCACCGAGCCCACGACGGGCGACGGGGCGATCTACTGTTACAGGGCAACGGACGACACGCTGGAAAATTGGGAATACCTCTCCCTTCTGCATACGGCGCGGCGCAACAAGTATCCCGTGCTGGGAACGTGCTACGAACTGCCCAACCTGTTCAAGGTGCAAAATGAGAGCAAGACCATTACCAAGTACCTGCTCATGATCTCTCCCATCGGGGGGACGGTGAACGGCGTATATTATTGGCTGGGCGATTTCAACGCGCAGACGGGCACGTTCACGCCCGAGCAGGAAGCGCCCACGCGCTACGACGTGGGGCCCGTTTCGCAGGTGCTTTGTCCGAGCGGATTTTACGATGCGCGCACGGACAGAAATCTCTTCCTCACCATGTCGCGCACGGGGATGGAGGGGGGCGAGAGCTACGAAAGCGGCTGGGCAACCGTCATGACGCTCGTCAAGCAGCTCTCCCTCGACGATGCGGGCAACCTGCTCGCGCGCCCCATTGAGGAGTATGAAGCGCTGTACGGCGAGAAGCTCGTCGACGTGAGCGGGAACTACACCGTGCAGGAGGCGAATTTGCTGCTCGAGGGCGTTGGTGCGGATATGCTCATGCTGCGCGTGGAAGTGGACGCGCAGGGCGCGAGCAAGGTGGGGCTCAACGTAAAGTACAAGGCGGGCGGCGAATACGTCGATATTTCCTACACGACGGATACGCAGCAGTTGTATATCAGCGCGGCGCGCAGCAGTCTGGATATGCGGCACAACGGCGCGGGCGGCGGCACCGTCCCGGTCGAAGGCAACCTCGTCTTTACCGTCTTTGTCGATCGCGCAATGGTAGAGGCGTACCTCAACGACCGCAACCAGGTGACTGCGTTCGGCTACAATACGGCGCAGCAGGCAAACGGCGTGCGGCTGTACAGCGAGGGCGGAAGCCCGCTCATCAAGAGCATTCGTGCCTATCGCATGAACAGCGCCTACGGAGAGACTGTCCCTGCCTATTGGGGATGAAAATAAAGCGTTTGGAGGAAAAAGATGAAAGGAAAATGTATTTCGGTAGCATTGGCTGGCATCATGCTCTTTTCCGGGGCGGCGCTCACGGCGTGTGGGGGCGGCGGAAAGAGCGATGAAGTCGTGTACGTGCACTCCTGGACGCAGGAGGGCTTGGGGGGACATTTCTATTCGGGTGCCGATATGGGGCCCGTATCCTGGTACGTCGTGGAGGGCTTCGGCGATTTCTTGCGCACGCAGGACTACGTATTCCTCACGACGGCGGAGAGCATCACGCACGATGGGGACGTGAGCACGGTCGCCCTGCGCCCGGACGTCACGTGGCAGGGCACCAACGAAAAGTTTACCGCAATGGACGTCGTGAGCTTCTACTACCTCAACAATACGACCGCGATCACCAAGTACGTCACGAAGATCGAGGCCTAGGTGCAGGAGGACGTCAAGGTGTATTGGAACGACGCCTTCCGGCTCACCGATGAGATCAAGACGCTGCTGCTCGTAACGGACAGAGTGGCAAGCGTCCCGTACAGCGTGTTCAAGAGCTTTGCGGACGTCGCCATCTCCGTGTATAATTCCGCGAAAGACGCAGCGCCCGGCACGCTCACGGCGTTCGGCAAGGAGCTTTCGGCAGAGGAATCCATGCGCATCGCAGAGAACTTTACCAAGTATCAGGAGTTCAAACCGGAGTTCTTCCCCGCGACGGGCCCGTACATTCTCGCAGGGTACGATGCGAACGAGATGATCTTGCAAAAGAACGAGAATTGGTACAACAAGGACAAGGTCGGCTTCAGCCGCATCCGCTGCATCAACAGCGTGGGGGACGCGTCGCTCATGTCGAGTATGCTCATCAACGGGCAGATCGACTTCTGGCTGAATACGCCCTCCAAGCCCACGGTGGACAGCATTCTTGCGGCAAACAAGAACATCGTATTCTACAAGGTGCCGTCTCCCTACGCGCACGGGATCAAGTTCAATATGCAAAAGTCGAACACGCTTTGGACGGACAAGGTGCGCGAGGCGATGCAGTATGTGTTCGACCGCGATGAAGTGCGTTCGCTCGCCTGCTACTACGCCGCAACCAGCTATACGCCCATGACGGGTATGACGGATACCGATATGGGCAAGTGGATGTCGGACGCGGCGCACGACGAGCTGGAAACCAAGTACACCTATTCGCACGATTGGGCGAAGGCGGAGGCATTGCTCAAGGAGGCGGGCTGGACGCGCAGGAGCGCGAAGTGGTACGACAACAGGGGCAAACTTGTGGAGATCGTCATCGGCTACGACGGTTCGAACACCGTTCCCTCCACGGTCGCCGAGGCGGTGCAGGCGCAGCTCAACAACTTCGGCATTACGGCAAGTTTGAAGCGCGCCTCGGGCTATGCGGAGTTCTACGCGCTCGCCACGCAGGAAAACAGCCTCTACGACATCGTGTGCGACAACACCTCCTTCAATGCGTCGTATAACTATCCGTCCGCCTGCTTCAACGAGCTGTACAACTCGGGCGTCGGCGGCACGGCAAACCTCAAATACCTCAAAGACGAAACGCTCTCGGGCTTCAACAACGAGGCGTTCAAGCCCTCCGACTATATCGATCACCTGCTCACCTACGACAGCCAAACGCTCACGCACGCGGTGGACAATCTCATCATCGGTATGGCAAAGATGAACGTGGGCGTCACCATGTTCCAGGAGTATTCGGGCGGCTTATTCAATTCAGCCAAGATCGCAGGGCTTCCCTTCCCCGAAGAGATCGAGAAGAATCACGACGTGCAGTACGTGCCCGAAACGGGCTCGGAAGATCACATCTCCCTGCTGTACACCATCCTGTTCTACGATCACGGTTCTGCATTCTACAACGGAAGGCTGTATCCTGTGGCAAACTAATGAGGAGCAAACATGAGTGAGTTTTGGTCAAAGACAAGGCGCTTCTTCTATAAAACAAAATATTTTTGGGTGAAGCTGCTCGTCACGCTTCTCACCATGCTTATTGTTGCGGTACTTTCCTTTGTCCTCATCAAGAGTCTGCCGGGCGACGTCGTGCATCAGTACGCCCTCAACCTGCAAAACACCTTGAAGGTACCCTACGAAGAGGCATACGCAACTGCGGTGCGAATGCTCAATTACGATCCCGAACAGAATATCTTCTCCGCCTTCATGACCTACCTCGGCGGACTGTTCCGCGGCAATCTCGGGCAAAGCATCTATCTGGAAGACGTAACGGCAAACAGCATCATTGCAGACTACCTGCCGTGGACGCTGCTCGTATCCAGCGTGTCGCTGCTGCTCAGCTTCGTCATCGGAACGATGATGGGGGTGCGCATGGCGCGCAAGCGCAACGGTGCAACGGACACCGTGTGCACGGGCGTCATCACGGTCACGGGCGCCGTTCCCGACTATCTGCTCGGCGTGATCCTGCTCATGGTGTTCGGCTCCGTGTTGGGCATCTTTCCCACCTACGGCGCGTACGATCTGGCTACGGTCGGGCACCCGTGGGAGTACTTCGTCAGCATTCTGCACCATGCGGCGCTGCCCATCATCACGTACACGATCGCGCAGGTGGGGGGATGGGCGCTCATGGCAAAGGGCTCTGCGGTCGCCGTGCTGGGGGACGACTATGTGAACGCAGCCGTCTTGCGCGGCTTGCCGCCCCGCCTCATCGAGCGGCGCTACCTAAAGCGAAACGCCATGCTGCCGCTCGTCACCTCCCTCGTCATAAGCCTTGCCTATCTGTTCGGCGGCTCTGCCGTCATGGAGAGCGTATTCGCCTATCCCGGCATCGGCAGAGCGTTTACGACGTACATCGGCAAGCGCGACTACTTCGTCGTACAGGGACTCTTCCTCTTCCTGAGCTTCTTCATCATTCTGGCAAATCTCGTTGCCGACTTTTTGTGCGGGCTGCTCGATCCCCGCGTGAGAGAGAGGTGAGCGTATGAAAGAAAGATTTGTCGGGATATTCAAAGCCATCGGACGGTTTTTTGTCAAGCTCGGGAATGCGATCAAGCGGGGCGTCGTGTGCGCAGCGCGGGCAACGGGGCGCTTCCTCGCCAACTTCTGGCGCTCCTTCCGTGCCTTCTGCGGCATGATCTACTCCAACAAGAAGGCGTTTGCGGGGGCGATCATCCTCATTCTCTTCGCCTTTCTTGCGATATTCGGGCGGCTCATCTTCCCGTATGACGACAAGACCTCCTTCGCCGATATGTATCTGAAGCCGTCGGGCGAGCATTGGCTGGGCACGGACGGCATGGGGCGCGACCTCTTCGATATGATCATCCACGGCACGCAGGACGTGATGAGCATCGCCATCTTTACGGCGTTCTTCACGGTCGGCTTCGGGGTGCTCATGGGCATCATCTCGGGCTATGCGGGCGGCTGGACGGATCGCATCATCGGGCTGATCAGCAACGTATTCATGTCGCTGCCGCAATTCCCCATCCTGCTCATTCTCTCCATGTTCATCACCATTCGCGATAACTTTACGCTGGCGCTGATCCTCAGCGTGTTCAGCTGGCCTGGGCTCGCGCGGTCGGTGCGCTCGCAGATCATGTCGCTCAAGGAGCGCGACTTCATACAGATCTGCAGCGTGATGGGGGTGGGAAGGGTGCATATCATCTTTACGGAACTGCTTCCCAATATCATGTCCTTTGTTGCGATCAACTTTATCAGCAGCATGAAGAACGCCATCACCGCAAGCGTTGGTATGATGACGCTGGGCATCGCGCTGTTCGAGCCGACCAACTGGGGCGCCATCATCGTGAGTGCGCGCAACAGCGGTGCGTTCGCCATTCCCGCGGCGCGCCTTTGCATCATTGCGCCCGTTGTGGCGATCATGCTCTTCCAGATCGGCGCGATCCTCTTCTCCAACGGATTGGACGAAGCGTTTAATCCTCGTTTAAGGAAGAACTAATATGGGACAAGACTTCATAGCATCTTTTCGCAACATGACGATCGACTACGTCATGAAAAAGACAAGTTTGCGCGCCGTCAACGATCTTTCGCTTGACATCCACAGGGGCGGGATCACCGCCTTTGTGGGGGAGAGCGGAAGCGGAAAGACGACGGCAGTCAGCGCGCTGTTGCAGGGCATTTCCTCCCCGGGCAAGATCGTGGAGGGGAAGGTGATCTACTACGGCGACGAGGGGGAAGTGGACGTTGCCGCCCTCAAAGGGGAGGCGCTGCGGCGCTACCGTTGGGAGCAGGTCTCCATGGTCTTTCAGGCGTCGCAGAGCACGCTCAACCCCCTCATGACCATATACGATCAGTTCTATGAGACGGCGTACTACCACGGCGCCGTGCGCTCCAAGGAGGCGTTCAACAAGCGTCTGGAAGAGCTGTTCGACATGGTGAAGCTGGACGTGAACCGCGTTCGAAAGGCGTATCCGCATCAGATGTCGGGCGGCATGAAACAGCGCGTCATGATCGCGTTTGCGCTGCTGCTCGAGCCCAAGCTCGTCATTCTCGACGAACCCACCACCGCGCTCGACGTCATCACGCAAAAGTATATCTTCAATCAGCTCATGGAGATCAACAAGCGGCTCAACGTCACCTTCCTGCTGCTCACGCACGATATCGGCATCGTGGCAAAGGCGGCGGACTATGTGGCGGTGATGTATGCGGGCAGCATCATGGAGTATGCAGACGTGTACACCCTCTTCGGCAAGAAGCTGCATCCCTATACGCGCGGGCTCATCAATTCCACGCCGTCCATCATCCGCTCTGCGTCGGAGATCAGTCCCATTCCCGGGATGCCGCCGGACATTCGCAATCTGCCGGAAGGCTGTCCGTTCGGGCCGCGTTGCCCTTCGTGCAGCGAGCGGTGCAGGGCGGAAAAACCGCAGCTCAAAGAGTATGCCCCGGGGCATTGGATCGCCTGTCACTTGTATGGAGGGGAGGAGGCATGAAGATCCTGGAAATCGAAAAACTCAACATGGTATTCACAACGCGCGGGCTGAACAGCGCGGAGCGCGTCCATGTTCTGCGCGATATCGACCTGGAGATCGAACAGGGCGAGATCATGGCGCTCGTGGGGGAGTCGGGCTGCGGCAAGACGACGCTCGGCAAGATCATCACGGGGCTGCTCGATCCCACTTCGGGCACCATCAAATTCAACGGAAACGACATCGCGTCCCGCAACAAAAAGCAAAAGCGGGAATATCGCAAGAGCGTGCAGTTCATCCAACAGGACAGCTATGCCGCGCTCAATCCCGTGAAGAAGATATACAGCTCCCTCTATACGCCCATCAAGGCGAACAATCGCAAACTCAAGCGGGCGCAGATCGACGCGCTCATCGTAAAATATCTCGAAATGGTGGGGCTCACGCCCGCCTCCCTCTTTCTCGAAAAATTTCCGCATCAGCTCTCGGGCGGGCAGCGGCAGCGCGTGTTGATCGCCCGCGTGCTCTCGCTCGAACCCAAGCTCATCGTGGCGGATGAACCCATCTCCATGATCGATGTTTCCCTGCGCCTGTCCATTTTGCAGCTGCTCATCGAACTCAATCAAAAGCTGGGGCTCACCATCGTCTATATCACGCACGATCTGTCCACCGTCAAGTACGTGGTGGGCGAGGGGCGCATGGCGGTAATGTATCTGGGTGAGATCGTGGAGTACGGCAAGGTGAAGGACGTGATCTTGCAGCCCGTGCATCCCTATACGCAGGCGCTCATCTCTTCCGTCTCCATTCCCGATCCCGTCATCGAGCGCAACAAGCCGATGATCAGGCTCAAGAGCATGGAGATCCCGGACATTCGCCATCGCTGCGAGGGGTGCGGGTTTACCGACCGCTGCCTGTATGCCGACGACGCGTGCGCGGCGTGGAAGCTGGAAAATACCTATACGGAGGAGCATATCGTGCGCTGCAAGAACGTTCAGGCGATCCCGCCTTACGCGGTCTTGGGGGAGGAAAAGCATGAATAGCAATATGCCAAGGAAAAAGATCATTCTCGATACGGACATCGGGGACGACATCGACGACGCGCTCGCGCTGTTGCTGCTCCTGCAATTTGAGGAGGCGGAACTGCTCGGTGTGACGACGGTCTTTCGCAATACCTGTCTGCGCGCGCGCCTCGCAAAGCAGATCATGCGCCTTGCAGGGCGGGAGGACATTCCCGTGTATGCGGGCTATGGCGACGCGCTCGCCTGCAAGACGGATAAGACAGCGTCCTTCGTGCAGTACACTTCGGAGCTGGAGGCGGAAGAACTTCGCCCCGACAACGTGGACGCAGACAACGGGGAGGAGGCGGTGGACTTTCTCATTCGCGCCGCAAAGCTGTACGGAAGCGAGCTCACCATCCTCGCCATCGGACCGTACGGAAACGTTGCGCGCGCCTACCAAAAGGCGCCGAAGGCGATCGCGCGGTGTAACCTCGTGTTGATGGGCGGCTGCTTTTACGAGCAGTTTATCGAGTACAACGTGGCGATGGATCCCGAGGCGTGTGACGTTCTGCTGCGCGCAGACCTGCCCCTGCGCTTTATCGGCGCAGACGTCACCTGGCAGGCGCAGTTGAGCAGGGAGCAGACGCAGGCGGTGCTCGCGCTGCACAGCCCCGATCTGAAGGGGTACTGCGCGGAGCTCGTTCGGCTGTGGAAGAAGGGGTGTTGGTTCGATCCCGTTTTGCACGATCCGCTCGCGGCGTACTTCGTTTTGGACGAGAGCATCTGCGAGATGGAGGACGTTTGGGTGGAGGTCGCGCTCGCCGAGGGGTGCACGCGCGGCATGACGGTAAATATGGATCATCTGTTCAAATATCTCGAGCACAAGACGCCGGGCAAGCACCGCGTGTCCTGTGCAAAGAGGGTGGACGCACAGCGCTTTATCGGGATCTTCCTCGAAAAGACGTTTGCGCTTCACTAAAATATGATAAGGGCTTGTACGGGGTGTTCCCCGAAAAAAAGGAGGAGAAATGATGAAAAAGAAACTGCTTGCTGCGTTGCTTGGTGCAACGGTACTCTGCGCCGCGATCGGACTTGCGGCGTGTGGCGAAAAGCCCGATCCGCCGATCGATGACGATCCCCCGTCGGTGGTGCTCAAGGACGAGAATGTCCGTGCGGAGATCGATATTTATTCGATCACCTACGTCGCCATCGATATCCCGTCCCTCTTTACGGAGGTGCCCGATGGGGTGAGCTATACGGCGACGTCCAATTCCGAACATATCACCGTGAGCAGCGTGAGCACGGCGGGAAGGGTGAACGTCATCTCGGACGGCACGGTGGGGGACTATACCATCACCATTGCCGTCAATCTGAACGGTGAGAGCCTCAAATCCTTCAATGTGACCATTCAGGTGGTCGACAAGGCGCCCGTTCCCACCGTCACCAAGGAGATCGAGGACATTGCGCTGGACGCGCCCGTATTCCCCACGTCCGAAAAGACATATTACGAGTACACCATCGACCTGTCGCAGCACTTTGAGGCGGCGAGCAACGTCACCTATCAGGCGAGCTGCGAGGACGGCACCGTCACGCTTACGGCGGACGAGGCGAAACCCTATCTCGTCACGCTCACGTTTACCGACTTCGGCGAACAGAACGTTACGGTGAGCGCCGTGCAGAACGGAGAAGTCAAGGCTTCGAGCACGTTTAAGGCAACGCTCACCGAGGCAACGCCCAACCA
>CALVTZ010000031.1 GCA_944363255.1 uncultured Clostridia bacterium | reverse complement strand
GTATGCGCGTAGAGCGCGTCCTTCTCGTCCATGATCTGCACCAGCCGCTTATGCCCGAGCATGACGGTGCGCAGCACCGTCTCGGAATCGTACTTGTTCTGATCCTGCGCGAGCACCGACATGCGCTCGTTCTTATCGAGAGAGACCTCGCCTTTGTTCGGCTCGATCTCGCCCGAGAGCACCTTCAAAAAGGTGGACTTGCCCGCGCCGTTCGCGCCGATGATGCCGTAGCAGTTGCCCTTGGTGAACTTTAAGTTGACGTCCTCAAACAGTTTCTTGCTGCCGTATTGCAGGCTTACGCCGTTTACCTGTAACATATTCGCGCTCCTTCTCGTTATCCGAGGGTGATTATAACACAATCCCGCCGTTTAATCAAACAAAAAGGGCGGGATTTTGCAAATTGCCTTCGCGTGCGCTATGCCTCGTCGCACACGCGGAAGAGATAAAATTTTAAGTAGTAGCTGTCCTCTGCACCCCACAGCACGGGATGATCGGGCGCCTGCTGGCGAAATTCCACCTGTTGCAGCCGCTTATACGCCACCTGCGCCGCCTGGTGTATGGTCTTGGAAAAGGTCTCGTAGTCCATGAAGTGCGAGCAGGTGCAAGTTGCAAGATAGCCGCCGTCCGAAATGAGGCGCATGGCGCGCGCGTTGATGTCGCGATAGCCGCGAATGGCGTTCTTCACCGCGTGGCGGTACTTTGCAAAGGCGGGCGGATCGAGAATGACGACGTCGTACTTCTCCCCCTGCGCGACCAGCTTGGGCAGAAGATCCAAAACGTCCGCCGTCTCAAAGCGCACCCTGTCCTCCAGCCCGTTGAGCTTTGCGTTCTCCCGCGCCTGCGCGGTGGCAAGTTCGGAGGCGTCTATGCCCAGCACCTCCCTTGCCCCCGCCCGCCCCGCGTTGAGGGCGAAGGAGCCCGTGTGCGTGAAGCAGTCGAGTACGCGCGCCCCCTTGCACAGCCTTGCAACGGCGGCGCGGTTGTACTTCTGATCGAGAAAGAAGCCCGTCTTTTGCCCCTCGGCAACGTCCACAAAGTACTTTACGCCGTTCTCCTCGATGAGCACCTTGGTGTCAAATTCTTCCCCCAAAAAGCCGCAATAGGGCTGCATCCCCTCCAGCGTGCGCACCTTCGCGTCGCTCCGCTCATACACCCCCAAAACGGGCGTGCCCTCCTCTTTGAGCAGCTGTTTGAGCGCGTCCACGATGACCTGTTTGTAGCGATCCATTCCCAGCGAAAGGGACTGAATCACGAGTACGTTTGCAAATTTATCGACCACGATGCCGGGGAGAAAGTCCGCCTCGCCAAAGATGACGCGGCAGCTGGAGGTGTCCACCGTGCGCTTTCTCAACTCCCATGCCGCCTTGACGCGGGCGCGGAAAAACGCCTCGTCGATGACGGCGTTCCTGCGGCGGGAGAGCACGCGCACGAGCAGCTTGGAGTTGCGGTTGAGCACCCCCCACGCCATGAAATTGCCCTTGAAATCGCGCACTTCCACGATGTCGCCGTCCAGGACGTCGCCCTCGATCGCTTGCGCCTCGTTGTCGTAGATCCATGCGCCGCCCGCCTTGAACGCGCGCCCTTCGCCCATCTTTAAGGTGACTACTGCCCGTTGCATCTCTTTCTTCCTCGCTGTATTATTCCATTCAAGTATAGCACACTTTGCAAAAAAAGACAACCGCCCGCCCCGCGCGGCAACAAAAAAGCCGCCTTGCGGCGGCAGTTGTTATCGCTTTATGGGAAGGGTGCCCTTTCCGCTCTTCTTGCGCTCGTACCGCACGAAGAGATAGGCGGCGATCACGCCCAGCACAAAGAGCACGATGCCGAGGGAGAGATCGAGCGCGTTGAGCTCTGCCGTCCAGCCCGTGTACACGGCGTACACATCGGGGTTGAAGAACATGGTGACGACGGAGCCGAGCGACAGCCCCACGATGACGAAGAAGGTGGCTGCGCGGCGGCGCGCCATGATCTTGGTGAGCAGCTTGGAGAAGGTGACGAGCCCCAGCACAAAGCCCACCGCGAGGCAGGCATACACGCCGAACACCGCGGGATTTTCCTTCCAATAGGTGAGGCTCACCGAGTCGACGATGGCGCGGAAATAGCCGAACGCCATCAAAATTGCGGTCGCGCTCAGCCCGGGCACCACCTGCGTGACGGCAACGAGATAGCCGAGCAGCAAAAAGAGGATATAGTGCCCCGCATTGAGCCCTTCGAGCGAGCCAGCCCCTTCCGAGACGAACACGGAGACGAGGGAGACGGCGACGGGAATGAGCACGCCGAGCGCGAACAGCCCCATGCGCAGCGGCGTCTTTTTCTCGTGGCGCACCTCGTCGAATACGGCGGGGAAGGAGCCGAGCATGAGCCCTGCAAACAGCCCGATGACGGCGAAGGGGCTTAAATCGATGAGCTTTTGCACGGCGAAGAAGCCGAGCACCACGCCCACGACGAGCCCCAGGAGAATGGGCAGCAAAAACTTGATGCACGCCTTGAAGCGGCGCAAAATGTTGCCGAAGGCGTACAGCAGTTTTTCATACATTTTGAAGATGATGGCAACGGTGGAGCCGCTCACCCCGGGCACGATGACCGCAAGCCCCAGGATGAAGCCGAGTACGCCCCCCTTTGCCACCTCTTTCTTGTCCCGATAACGCAGATCGAGCGGCGCGTCCTCCGCGCCCTTTTCGCAGGTGTCCTCTGCGTCCTTTTCGCAGGCGATCTCTGCGTCCTGCGCCCCTTCGGGCGCGTCCTGCGCTTGCTGCGCCTCCGCGCGCTTTTCTTCCTGCAACTTGTTCTGATCTTGCTCTTCCATACGCTATATTATAGCACTTGCGCGCGCAAAAGACAACCAAACGCGCGCAATTATACGCCGCTTGCGCCGTAATTGCTGAGCACGCGGGCGGAGGGATCGTTGACGTTGCACCCCTCCCACTCCTTGTTGGGCATCCAGAAGTCCGCGACCATGCCCGCCTGACCGGGATAGTACTTTTCGAAGATCTCGCGGTACAGCAGCGATTCCTTGGTGAAGGGCTGCGCGTGGTAGGCATATTTTTGCGCAAGCTGCTGCCAATCGTCGCCGTACTTCTCCTCTGCATACGCCTTAAGATCGTCCACCATGGAATGCCCGACCGCGTCCGAGAAGGCTGCCTTTTCCCGCCAGAGAATGCTCTCGGGCAGGTAGTCGCCCTGCTCGAAGGCGCGGCGCAGGAGGTACTTGCCCTTGCCGTAGCTGTTGAGCTTGAGCTTGGGATCGATGCTCATGACGTACTCCACGAAGTCGAGATCGCCAAAGGGCACGCGCGCCTCCATGGAGTTCACCGAGATGCAGCGGTCGGCGCGCAGCACGTCGTACATGTGCAGTTCGCGCACGCGCTTTTCAGACTCCGCCTGGAACGCCTGCGCCGAGGGGGCGAAGTCGGTATATTTGTAGCCGAAGAGCTCGTCCGAGATCTCGCCCGTGAGCAGCACGCGCACATCGGTGTTCTCGTGAATCTTCTTGCAGATGAGGTACATTCCCATGCTGGCGCGAATGGTGGTGATGTCGAAGGTGGCAAGCGACTTGATGACAAATTCCAGCGAGGCGAGCACCTCCTCCCGCGTCATGAAGATCTCCGTGTGCTCGCTGCCGATGTACTCCGCCACTTCGCGCGCGTACTTCAAGTCGATGGCGTCCTTCTGCATGCCCACGGCGAAGGTGCGAATGGGCTTTTTCATCAGCTTTTGCGCGATGGCGCACACGAGGGAGGAATCCAGCCCGCCCGAGAGCAGGTAGCCCACGGGCGCGTCGGCGTCGAGGCGCTTTTCCACGCCCTGGATGAGCCGCCCGCGAATGCCCTCGCAGATGGTATCGAGCTCGCCCGAGATCACCTCGTTCACCTTGGTCATATCGCGGTAGCACACGAACTTGCCCCCCGCGTAGTAGTGCCCGGGCGGGAAGGGAAACACCTCCTTGCACAGCGGCGTGAGGTTCTTTGGCTCGCTGGCAAAGGCGATGCAGCCGTCCTGCATATAGCCGTAGTACAGGGGGCGAATGCCGATGGGATCGCGCGCGGCGATGTACTCCCCGCGCTCGCCGTCGTAGATGACGCAGGCGAACTCCGCGTCCAGACGGCGGAAGAGATCGACGCCGTACAGTTCATACATGGGAAGTATGATCTCGCAGTCGCTGTTGGACGCAAAGGTGTAGCCCGCGTCCTCCAACAGCCTGCGCTCGCGGCGGAAGCCGTACAGCTCGCCGTTGCACACGACAAAATTCTTCCCGCGCGTGAAGGGCTGCATCCCGCTCGCGTTCAGCCCCATGATGGCAAGGCGGTGGAAGCCCACCACGCCCCGTTCCGTCTCGTAAAACCTGCTCATGTCCGGGCCGCGCGAGAGCGTCTCGTAAAAGGCGCGCTCCGCCACCTCAAGGGGTACGCTCTTGCCCGTAAGCACAAAAATCGAACACATATTCCTGCCTCCTTTGTTGGGTTTGAGAGAACGAAAAAAAGGCTATCCGTCCTCTTACATCAGGACGGATAACCTTGCATTATCCGCGGTGCCACCCGATTTACCGCACTGCTGCGGCCACTCAACGCCTCTAATAAGGCTCCGCGCAATCACGTCCGCGGGTACGGCGCCCCTACTCGTTTCCTTTGGGTTTGCAGCTCGAAAGTGTTTTTCATCGAGGGCGCCTGCGGGGTTTCCACTGCCTCCCGCTCACTGAACAAGGCGTATCCTTGACTACTCCTCTTCGTCATCGCTTTTTGGATATTATACGGGATAAACGCGCATTTGTCAACGATTTATGCGCAAGTTTATAAAATTTATTCTTTTGAAGGCGTTCCCCCGTCATTCGCCGAAAAATTCCGCGCGATCGAGGGAGCAGCGCAGCTTTTCGAGGGCGCGCTTTTCGATGCGCGAGACGTAGGAACGGGAGATCTTCAGCTTTGCCGCAACTTCGCGCTGCGCAAGGGGCGCGCCGCCTGAAAGCGCATAGCGCAGCGTGATGATGACGCACTCGCGCTCGGTGAGGATGCGGCGGATGGCGCAGAGGAACTTCTCCTGCATGAGGCTCTCCTCCACCTTGCCGAACACCTTATCCTCCTTTTCAAAGAGCAAGTCCATGAGGGTGAGTTCGTTCCCGTCCTTGTCCGTGCCCACGGGATCGGACAGGGAGAGGGTGTTCTTGTGCTTCTTGCTCGCGCGAATGAGCATCAAGATCTCGTTCTCGATGCAGCGCGCGGTGTACGTTGCAAGCCGCGTGCCCCGCCCCGGCTCGTAGGTGTTGATGGCCTTGATGAGCCCGATGGAGCCAACGGAGAGCATATCGTCCGTCTCCGCCGCCCCGCTGTACTTCTTTACGACGTGCGCCACAAGGCGCATATTGTGCCGCACCAGCTTATCCTTTGCGGCGCGGTCGCCCGCGCGCGCCAACTGCAGACAGCGCGCCTCCTCCTCGCTCGAAAGGGGCTTGGGATAGCAACTGCCGTCCTCCACCCTGCCCGTAAAGAAGAAAATGCGCCCCAAAACGGCATAAAAAAGCTCCAACATACTTCACCTCACGGCTCAATATATGTGGAGCACAATTTGTCCTATTCCATTTACGCGGCAGCGCGTCAATCGATCCGCTCGATCGTAACGGGCAGGGCGGCGCGCAGTTGCTCCTGCGTGGGCGCGTCCTTGCCGCAATACACCTCGAAGAAGGCGTACTCCGCGCGAAAGCGCACGTCTTCCACCCCCTTGACGCGGGCGAGCGCCGCGGCGATCTCCTCCTGCCGCCCCTCCCCCTCCCGCACGTACACCGCGAGGTAGTCCAGCCGCTCTATTTTGAAGATGACGGGGCGGGTGCCGTCGTTACAGCAGGCGATCATCACCCGCTCGTCCTCCGTCCAGCCGCGCATGATCGCCCCGCCCTGCAGCGCGGTGTAGATATAGCGCGAGATGCAGTCCCACGCCTCCGCACAGTGCTTGCCGCACTGCTGCCGCCAGAAGTCGTCCTCCTCGCGATAGCGCGTGAACACGAACTCCTGCCCCACCTCGTAGAAGGGGCACGCGCCCGACGCGGGATCTTTGAGATAGCGCTGCTGCAAGTCGGGAAAGAGCTTTTTGTCCAGCACCGTCACTTTACATTTATATTGCATACCTTCCTCCTAATTGAGAATGACGTCTTTGAGGCTCTCGTACTTTTTGCGCGCGGCGGCGCGCACGTTTTCGCTGTCGAGCTGCCCGTCGATCGCCTCGTCCGCCAGCCGCTTCGCCGTGAAGATGACCTCCGTCGAATAGCGCAGGTTCTTGATCTCGCTGAGGAACTTCCCGCTTTGACGGGTGCCGAGGAAGTCGCCGCCCCCGCGCAGTTCGAGATCCTTTTGCGCGAGCGCGAAACCGTCCGTCGTGTGTTTTAAGATGTTCAGCCGCTCGAGCGCCGTATCGCCGCCCCCGCCCACGAGCAGGAAGCAGTAGCTCTTTTCGCTCCCCCGCCCCACTCTGCCGCGCAGCTGGTGCAGTTGCGAGAGCCCGAACCGCTCTGCATTGTAGATCGCCATGATGGTCGCGTTGGGCACGTCCACCCCCACTTCGATGACGGTGGTGGACACGAGGCAATCGTACTCGCCCGCCTTGAACGCCTGCATGACGGCGGTCTTGTCGCGCTCCTTCATCTTGCCGTGCAGGAGGGCAAAGCGCACGGACGGGAGCTTGCCCTTCAGCTCCTCAAACAGCTCCGTCACCGAGGTCACCTGCCCCTCGTCGTCCTCGATCTTGGCGCACACGAAGTACGCCTGCCGCCCCTTTTTCGCCTCGCCCGCGATCCAATGCAGCATATCCTCATACTTGTATTCGGGAATGACAGAAGTTGACACCTCCATGCGTTCGCGCGGCTTATCGGGAATGGTGGTGACGTCGAGATCGCCGTAGAAGATGAGCGAGAGCGTGCGCGGAATGGGTGTTGCGCTCATCACGAGCAGGTCGATATTCTCCCCTTTCTCGCTCAATATATTGCGCTGCGCCACGCCGAAGCGGTGCTGCTCGTCACACACGCAAAAGGCGAGGGAGGTGAACTTCACGTCCTCTTGCAGCACGGCGTGCGTGCCGCACAAGATGTCGATCTCCCCCCGCGCGAGGGCGGATTTCGTCTCCCGCTTCTCCTTTGCCGTGCTCCCGCC
Source organism: uncultured Clostridia bacterium (assembly GCA_944363255.1). GTDB lineage: Bacteria > Bacillota > Clostridia > Christensenellales > Borkfalkiaceae > Gallimonas. Next base: position 5,576 of record CALVTZ010000031.1, on the reverse strand, counting down.
CGCAAGGTAGCCGATGCGGTATTCGGGGAAGAGCTTTTGCATGAGGGCGTAGTTCTGCGCGGCGAGCACCTCCGTGGGCGAGAGGTAGGCAGCCTGAAAGCCGCTTTTCACCGCCATGAAGATGCCCGTGAGCGCCACCGCCGTCTTGCCGCTGCCCACGTCCCCCTGCAGCAGTCTGTTCATGCAGAAGGGCGAGGTCACGCTCCTGTAGATCTCCTCTACCGCCGCCTGCTGCCCCTTGGTAAAGGGGAAGGGAAAGCGGCGCTTGAACGCCTCCACATCCTCCCGCGTCACGCGGTAGGTGCGCGGGCGCGCCTCGTTTTTATCCCCCTTGATGAGCTTGAAGGCGGTGATGAGCGCGAAGTATTCTTCGAGGGCGATGCGCTCGGACGCGGCGGTGAGTTCGCGCGCATTTTCGGGCGAATGCACGACATGGTATGCCCGTGCAAGCTCGCCGAGCTGATATTTGCGGCGCAGCTCCTGCGGGATGGCGGAGGTGACGCGCTCCATTCTCAAAGCGCGCTGCACACTGTCGCGCACCACCTTTTGCGTGAGCCCGCCCTTCAGCGAATACACGGGCACGAGCCCCTTGAGGCGCAGATTGGAGGAGACGGGCTCGAAGGTGGGATTGACGAGGGAGACCTGCCCGTAACGGTTTTGCACCCTGCCGTAAAAGAGGTAGTCGCCCGGCTTGAGGCGGGCGTACACGTAGGGCATATTAAACCAGACGGCGGAGAACGTCCAGCCGTCCTGCTCCAGCCACGCGCGCACGTACTTCACCCTGCCCGTGTAGCGCACGGGCTCTGCCGAGGTGAGGCGGCAGGAGACGAGCGCCATGTCGTTGTGCAGCACTTCGCGCACGGAGACGCGGCTTGTAAGATCGAGATAGGTGCGCGGAAAATAGCGGATGAGTTCCGCCGTATCGCTCACGCCCAGCTTTTGAAAATCCTTTGCGCGCTTCTCGCCCACGCCCGTCAATTCTGCAAGTTTCATTTTATTGATAGCACCTGTTTTATTACTCTATTTGTTGAATGACTTCCCGCCCCTTTGGGTAAGCAAAAAGGCGGCCTTGCGCCGCCCTTTCTCTCTTATTCCAACGAAAGTAAATAGAAGTAAACGGGTTGCCCGCCGTAGTGATAATCGACGTCGCAATCGGGGAACGCCTCGCGCACCCGCTCGGTGAGCGCCTGTGCGTCCTCCTCCGTTACATCCTGCCCGCAGTAGAGCGTGATGACCCCGGGCGGGTCCTCCTTGAGCTTGTCGAGCAGCTTCAAAACTGCCTCGTCGATGGAGTTGCTCTTGGCGAGGATCTTCTTGTCGTCCAGCCCGATGATGTCCCCTTCCTTGATGGAGAAGCCGTTGACGTTGGTGGTGCGCACGGCGTGGGTGACCTGCCCCGACTTGACGTTGTCGATCGCGTGGATCATGTTCGTCTTGTTCTCCTCTGCGGAGGCGTCCGGGCTGAAGGAGAGCGCAGCGGCAAAGCCCTGCGGAACGTTCTTGGTGGGAATGACGTGAATGGTGCGGTTTTCCACAAGCGCCTTCGCCTGCTCTGCCGCAAGGATGATGTTCTTGTTGTTGGGGAAGACGAACACGTTGTCCGCGTTGATCTTCTGCACCGCCGTTGCAATGTCGGACGCGGAGGGGTTCATCGTCTGCCCGCCCTCGATGACGCGGTCGACGAAGAGATCCTTGAAGATCTCCGAAATGCCCTCGCCCGCGCAGATGGCGAGCATCCCCTGGTCCTTCTTCTCTGCCTCGATCTTGGCTTTGAGCGCCCTGTTCTGCTCGAGCATATTCTCGATCTTGGGGCGGTCGAGCTCGCCCAGCTCCAGCGCGTACGTGAGCGCAACGCCGGGGCAGTTGGTGTGCACGTGCACCTTGATCATCTCCAGATCGCCGATGCAGATGACGCTGTCGCCGATGCCCATGAGGTTTTCACGCAGCTTGTCGATGTCTGCAAGCGTGGTGCTCTTTTTGAGGTTGATGACGAAAAACTCCGTGCAGTAGGCAAATTGGATCTCGCCGAGGTCCATATTGATGATGTCGGAATTGTCGCCAAACTCTGCGTCTGCATTCTGCGCAGCGTTCGCCGCCTCCGTCTGCACTTCGGAGACGATCTCATCTCCCATGAGCGCAGCGAGGAAGCCGCGCATGATGGTCATAAGTCCCACGCCGCCCGAGTCGACAACGCCCGCCTTCTTCAAAACGGGCAGAAGTTCGGGCGTCTTGGCAAGCGCCCTGTCCCCCTCCTCGATCACGGCGGGGAGGAAGGTCTCGAAGTCGCGGTGCTTGCCCGCCGCCTTCACTGCAAACTCGCTCATCATGCGAACGACGGTGAGGATGGTGCCCTCCTTGGGAATGGCGACCGCGTTATAGGCAACTTTGGTGCCCGCCTCCATCGCCTTTGCGAAGGTACGGGTGTCCACTTCTGCCTTGCCGTCGCGCAGCACAGAGCAAATGCCGCGGAAAATTTGCGAAAGAATAACACCGGAATTCCCGCGTGCGCCGCGCAGCGCCCCCTTGGAGACGCAGTCGCACACCTCCGAAAAGCTGTTCGAAGTGTTCGCGGAAAGCTCCTTCACCGCCGATTGAATGGTGAGGGACATATTTGTTCCGGTGTCGCCATCGGGCACGGGGAATACGTTGAGCGCATCCACCTTTGCCCTGTTATTATCGAGCATCTTCGCGCCGACCAGAACCATTTTACGGAAGGTCGCGCAATTTATCGTTTTCTGCATGAAAGGCTCCTCATATTGATTGAATACGCGGAGACGGAGTTAGATTTTCAAACCGACGATGTTGACGTTCACCGTGTCAACGATCATACCCGTAAACTTCTCAACTTTGTACTTGACAGATTCCTTCAAGGACTCAGCTACGGCCTCGATGGATACGCCGTACTTGATAAGAACGTACACATCGATGAAAATTCGGTTACCGGACGTGGTGATCTTCACGCCCTTGCCTCCCGCGTCTTTCCTCAAAAGTTCGGCGAGGGTATCGGTAAACCGACGGGCGACGGTATCCACGATACCGTAGCTTTCAAGCGCAGCTTGAGACGCCACTTTGGCGATCGCCAAATCGGATATCGAAATCTTTCCGTATGCGTTGCTCGTACTGACTGACATACTCCCTCCTGAACTTCTTATTCTATATTCTACCCTATCCTGTCATTTTTTGCAAGCGTTCTTGGAAAAAAAATCTGAAATAAACAAATTTTTTTGCAAACAGGCTGCGTTTTTAATTGCTTTTTTTTGCATGAAATGGTATGATGTTTTCGTCGGTTTTAAGGGCAAAATTTTTTTTGCGCGCAAAATCAGGTAATTTACCCTTCGGAGGTTCAGATATGTCGAGAGTTTGCACGGTATGCGGAAAGGGCCAGACTTCTGGCAACAACGTCTCCCACTCCAACCGCAAGACGAAGAGAGCGTTCAAGGCAAATGTTCAAAAGGTTTCCTATGTCAAAGACGGCAAGGTGGAGACCGGATACGTGTGCGCAAGATGCCTCAAGAGCGACAAAGTGGAGCGCGTTTAAGTTCACGGAAAAAGAGAGACTGCCTTGCGCAGTCTTTTTTTTACTAACGAAAAAGGAGTTACGCATGAAAAAGATCTTTTTTACCTTTGTCGGCTTCCTCGCCGCCGCGCTCGTGTGCGAGCTCTCCGTGCTCGCCCTCACCAAGGCGCTGGGCTGGGATAACTTTGTAAGCGGCCGCCCCTTCCTTGCTGCCGTACACGTGCACCTGCTCGTGCTGGGCGCACTCTTCTTCCTCATTCAACTGCTGCTCGAGAAGAACTTCTCGCTCACGCAAAACAAGCTGTACAAGGTGTTCCACATCGTCTTCCTCGTGGGCATCTCGCTCACCGTCGCCCTCATGTACTACAAGGGCGTGTGCCAGCTGCTCGACGCGAGCGTCATTCGCGGCATCGCGGAGGCGGGCGCAGCCATCGGGCACACCCTGCTCGTTGCGGGGCTCGCCCTCTTTGCGGTGTGCCTGTATGGACAGCTCTTCCCCAAGAAGAAGGACGAAAAGTGATCGGTCAAAACAAAACGGGACGCCTGCGGGCGTCCTTTTTTTATGGCGAAAAGAGCACGCGCAGCGCGTTATCGCGCGCGATCTTTTGCGCGATCCGCCCGCCGAACGCCCTTTCGATGAGGTCGATGAGCCGGGGCACGCTTGCAGCGCTTGGCAAAAAGCTGTTCGTCGGAATGCCGTCGAAGTCGCTTCCCAGGGCGAGCACCTCCTCCCCGCCCACGTTGACAATATGCCTTGCGTGTTCAAGCAGCGCCGCCCGCTGCCCGTCTGCGCTCCCGTCGCGGGAGAGGAAGTCCATGCAAAAGTTGAGCCCCATCACACCGCCGCAGTCCGCCAGCAGCCGAATTTGCTCGTCCAAAAGGTTGCGCGCGCACGGCTGCACCGCCGCCGCGTTGGAATGGCTGGCGACGAAGGGACGCTTGAAAGCAGCCACCTCATAAAAGAGCGCGTCGCTGCCGTGTGAGACGTCGGGCAGAATGTGCAGCGTAAACATCTCCTCCAGCGCCGCCCTTCCAAAGGGGGTGAGCCCGCGCGTGCGCTCGCGCGCCTCTTTCGAGCACCGCCCCACGAGCAGCCCTTCATAGTCGGGAAAGCAGGGATAGCCCGCCGCCGTGGGAGTATTCCACGTGAACCCCGCCATGCGCACTCCGCGCGCCGCCAAGCCGCGCAGTTCCTTTAGCGTGGAGAACGCCCCGCCCTCGCTCGTGAGCACGGCGTTGCACCCGCCCGCATGCAGCGTGTGCGTGCACGGGTGATACCCCTCCCGCGCGCAGAGCGCGGAAAAGTCGTCTGCAAGGGCGCAAAAGCGCGCATATCCCCCTTCGCGCACGAAGGCTGCAAAACATTGCAGAAGGCAGCCGCCAACTTTGAGCGCCTCCCCCGTCGTATGCGAAACGCCCTCGCAGGTGAGGGCGTCGCAGTGCAGATCGCAGTACTTCATATCTTTTTTCGTTGGAAGAGCCTGAGCAGCGCGCGCACGAGGCGCGGCGGCTTCACACAGACGATGGCGTTCACCCCTTTCCTCCTAATTGTCCAAGAATACGAGCGCCATGCCCTCTGCCACAAAATAGGCGTGTTCCGCCGTGAGAACATTGGAGATACCCAGCGTGCTGCCGTACACGAACGTCTTGGGCAGGGGGTAATAGAACCCGCTACTCTCCAATATATGCAGCGCGCCGCCAAAGGGGACAATGGAACAGGTGCGCCCTTTCGCCCCATTCAGCTCCACCCGTCCGCGGGCAGCGAAGATGCGGGCGTAGTTCGTCACCATCTCTGCGCGCACCCCCCGCTCTGCCGCGGTGTACAACAGGTGCAGATTGCCGAGGAAGTGATCCTCCCTTCCCCCGCCGCCGCCATAGAAGTACACTTCGTCCGCCCCCCACGCGATGGCGCGGTGCAGGGCGAGTTCGCCGTCCGTATAGTTCTTTTCGGAGGGATATACCTGCGCGGGCGGAGGATCGGGCACATAGGAGAGGGAGTCGTAATCGCCGAGGTTCTCGTCGATGCGCACCCTGCCCTTCGCCCACTCGTACGCGCCGT
>CALVTZ010000030.1 GCA_944363255.1 uncultured Clostridia bacterium | reverse complement strand
GAGATGGCGGGCGACAGCCCGTCGATGCGCTCCACGTTGGGTTTTTCCATCATGCCCAGAAATTGCCGCGCGTACGAGGAGAGGCTCTCCATGTACCGCCGCTGCCCCTCTGCAAAGATGGTATCGAAGGCGAGCGTGGACTTGCCGCTGCCCGACAGCCCCGTGAACACGGTGAGCGTGCCGCGCGGAATGCGCACGTCGATATTTTTCAGGGTGTTTTCCCTTGCGCCCTTTACGTAAATTTCTTCTTTCATATCACCTTGCTCTGCGGGCGCAGCGTATCCGTGCCCGCCTCATCGTATTCTGCAAACAGTTCGTCCGTCTCCCCCAAAAAACAGGGAAGGTATTCCTCCATCGCGGGCGACTTGCCCTGCGCCGCCGCAAACTCCGCAAGCGTCATCCAGCAATTTTTGCCCTCGTGCGTGGCGGGGAGCAATTCCCCCTCCCCCTCTGCCGTGAAGAGGGCGACGAGGTAGCGCTGCGCGCGCTGTCTGTGCGCCCAATGCACCATGCTGCAAAAGCGCAGGCGGGAAATGCGCAGCCCCGTCTCCTCCTCCGCCTCCCGCTTGGCTGCGGAAAAGAAGCTCTCGCCCTTTTCCAGATGCCCGCCGGGGAAGATGAGCCCGTCCCAACTGCCCTTGTTTCGCGCCTCCACGACGACGCGCTCGCCGCCCTTTTCCCGCACCATCACCATGACGGTGAGCTCTGCCTGTTCGCACCTCATTGCGCGCCGTCCTTGCCCTGCAACAGCGCGCGGATATGGCGCACCGCACCATCGATCTGTACCCAATTTTCGCCACCGTAATGCACTTCGTGTGCACGGGCGAGGGTGTCGCGGCTGACGGCGAGCACCGCATACACGCCCAGCGCCTGCGCGCCGAGGCAGTGTGAGAGGTCGTTGTCCACGAGCACGGAGATGCCGTGCTGCACGCAGTATTCCCCCTTGTTTTCCACCTCTGCCACGATCTCATTGCAGGGGATGCGCCGCTTTTCCAGCCAATCGCGCGAGAGGTTGACGGCGTTGCCGAACCACTTGTTGGGGCGGGAGGTCAGGATGACGATCTCATCCCCCGCCGTCTGCCAGCTTTCGAGCACGGCGCGAGCATGGGGGCGGGCTTCCGCCTCCAGAAAGGCGGTGATGCCCCCGCTCTCCAAAAAGCGGGCGACGTCCCCTTCCTGCCAATCGAACATCCTGAGCAGCGTCTGCGCGTGGGGATCGACCATGCGGAAGGGAAGGCGGTTGCGCGCGATATACGCGCCCGCCCTGCCCGCGCGATCCACGATATTCAAGGTGTCGTCGATGTCTACTGCGATCTTCATGCGTACTCCTTTTGCTCACTCCCGCAGGCGGCGCTTGAGGCGGGCGATGGTCTCCCGTATCTCGATGGCGCGCTCGAAGTCGAGCTGTGCGGAGGCGACCTTCATGAGCGCCTTGAGCGTTTCGATCTCCTCCGGAATGTCCTTTAACTTGATGTCGCTCCCCTTTTCCGCCCTGCCCGTGATGCCCAGCGTGGAGCGCACCTCCTTGACGATGGTCTTGGGAACGATGCCGTGCGCCTCGTTGTACTGCTGCTGCACGGCGCGGCGGCGGTTGGTCTCGTCGATGGCGCGGCGCATACTGCCCGTCGTCTCGTCTGCGTACATGACGACGCGCCCCTCTGCATTGCGCGCGGCGCGCCCGATGGTCTGCACGAGCGAGGTTTCGCTGCGCAAAAAGCCCTCCTTGTCCGCGTCGAGAATGGCGACGAGCCGCACTTCGGGCAAGTCCAGCCCCTCGCGCAGCAGGTTGATGCCGCACAGCACGTCAAATTCCCCCGCGCGCAGCCCGTTTACGATGTCGATGCGCTCGAGCGCGTCGATGTCCGAGTGCATATAGCGCACCTTGACGCCGCTCTCCTTCATGTAGTCGGTGAGGCTCTCCGCCATGCGCTTGGTGAGCGTGGTGACGAGCACCCTGCCCCCCTGCCCCACAACGGTGTTCACCTCCGAGAGCAGATCGTCGATCTGCCCCTTGGTGGGCTTGACGGTGACGGGGGGATCGAGCAGCCCCGTGGGACGAATGAGCTGTTCCACCACCTGCCCCGCCTCGCCCAGCTCGTAGGGCGCGGGCGTTGCCGAAACGCAGATGAGCTGGGGCACGCGCGCGTCAAATTCCTCAAAGGTGAGGGGGCGGTTGTCGTAGGCGGAGTGCATACGAAAGCCGTAATCCACCAAGTTCTTCTTGCGCGCAAAGTCGCCGTTGTACATGGCGCGGATCTGCGGAATGGTCATGTGGCTCTCGTCGATAAAGACGAGGAAGTTCTTGGGGAAGTAGTCGAGCAGCGTGAAGGAGGGCTGCCCGGGGGCGCGGCCGTCGAAGTAGCGGGAGTAGTTCTCCACGCCCGAACAGTAGCCGATCTCGCGCAGCATCTCAAGATCGTGCGCCGTGCGCTCGCGCAGGCGCTGCGCCTCGAGCAGTTTGCCCGCGTCCTCAAACGCTCTGACTTCGCCCGCGAGATCCTCCTCGATCATGGTGAGGGCGGAGGCGAGCTTTTCGCTGCCCACGGCGTAGTGGCTGGCGGGGAAGATGACGGCGTGCTTTAAGGAGGAGAGGATCTTGCCCGTGACGACGTCCTCCTCGCCCAGCGCCTCGATCTCGTCGCCGAAGAACTCCACGCGAATGGCGACTTCGGAATTGGAGGCGGGGAAGATCTCCACCACGTCGCCGCGCACGCGGAAGGTGGAGCGCTTGAAGTCCATGTCGTTGCGGGCGTAGTGGATCTCCACGAGGCGGGCGATGAGCTCGTCCCGCTCCATCTGCTGCCCCGGGCGCAGGGAGATGCCCAGGCGGAAGAACTCCTCCGGCGCGCCCAGCCCGTAGATGCAGGAGACGGAGGCGACGACGATGACGTCGTCCCGCTCGCCCAGCGAACAGGTGGCGGCGTTGCGCAGCTTGTCGATCTCGTCGTTCATCGACAGATCTTTTTCAATATAAGTATCGGTGGAGGGAATGTAGCTCTCCGGCTGGTAGTAGTCGTAGTAGGACACGAAGTACTCCACCCTGTTTTCGGGGAAAAATTCGCGGAACTCGTTGCACAGCTGCGCGGCGAGCGTCTTGTTGTGGGCGATGACGAGGGCGGGGCGCCCGACGTTCCTGATGACGTTTGCCATGGTGAACGTCTTGCCGCTGCCCGTAACGCCCAGAAGCACCTGCGTGCGGATGCCGTCCTGCACCCCCTGCGTGAGTTTTTCGATCGCCTGTGGCTGATCGCCCGTGGGCGCAAACGGAGCGCGCAGCTTGTAGTCGAAATGTTGCATATCGCGCCTCCTTTTCAAACATTCGTTTGTGGAAATTATAGCAAACGCGGGCGGTTTTGTCAACTTTTTCAGGACAAAAGCAGCTTGATGACGACGCCCACGAGGGCGGAGAGCACCCCGCAGAAGAGGGTGAGCGCGATGCGGAAGAGCAGCGTGCGCCGTTCCCTTGCCCCGCTGCGGCGGAAGGAGAGCCCCGCCTCCTTCATGTGCACCACGTAGGCGCGTTCCCCCTTGCGCTCGGTGGCGATGAAGGTGAAGTAGCCGTCCAGCTCCAGGGCGCGCAGCGCGCGTTCGAGCGCGGCCTCATCGTACTTGGCGCGGGGCGGGAGCAGGGCGAGTAGCTCGTAGGGCGAGACGAGAAAGCGCTCCTTCCCGCCCGAGACGGTGTACACCGCCCCCATCACCGCGTTTTCGCGTTTGGAAAGTTTGTCGCTGATCATGCCCCCTCCTTCATACGAGAAGCAGGGCGAGCGCCCCGCCGAGGAAGGCGCCCAAAAAGGCACAACCACCCGCAATGAGCGCAAAAAAGCGCACCGTCCTGCGCTTTTTTGCCTGTTCCTGCCGTGTGCGCTCGAAGTACAGCCGTCCCGCGGGCAGCGGGCGCACGCAGTACACGCCCGCCTCGTCGTATTCGACGGCGACGTAGCCGCCCGCTTCGAGGAAGGCGAGCATACGCCGTACGCCCTCGCCGTCCACCCCGTCCTCCCGTGAGAACGCGGCGAGCAGCTCTTCCTCCTCTACGATGCGAAACGCCCCGCTGCACAGGGCGTTGATGCGTTCGAGCAATTTGTTAGTGCGCTTATCCACCCCTCTTCTCCCCAAACAGTATTGCCGTTTGCGGGGGGCTTCATTCAGCCGAGAATGAGGTTGATGGGATGGAAGAGATAGAAGATGCGGCTCATGGGTGCGGAGCAGAAGGTCTGTTCCAGCGCCTTCGCAACGCCCGTGACCGCGTCGCCCATCTCGCCGTATTCAAGCAGCACGCCCCCTGCGAGCGTCTGCACGCCGTAGTGCACGCCCATGGTGAGCGCCGCGGCAAAGATGAAGAAGATGGCGGCGAGAATGCAGCCGTCCACCACGCGGAAGCCCGTGCTGCGATCCATCTTCTTGATGAGCAGGTTGATGAGCGCAGTGAGGCACATGGAGACCGCAAAGAATACGATGAAGGCGATGAGCACGACGACGCAGTAGCCCACCACCGTGGAGATGACGGTGTTCGTGGTCTGCGGGAATGCGCCCGCGATCGCCCCTGCGAAGTCGCGCATGAAGCCCACGCGCGTCGTGAAGAGCAGCGCGCCCACGAAGGAGCCGATGGTGAGCACCACCGCGACGATGCCCAAAAGCGAGCGGGTGAAGCCGAGGCGATACCCCCCCTTGATGGCGAGCACCAGGAAGCCGATGAGAAAAAGATCTGCCGCGTGCCCCGCGAAGAACTTCGTCCACACGGGGTGCGTGAGCACGGCGCCCAGCCCCAGGTCGACGCCCGCCGCCTGCACGTACGCAAAGAAGATGCCGCCCAGCGCGAGCACGCACACCGCGAGGTTGACGAGCGCGGTGAACCCGCCCAGGAGACTGCTCACAACGCGCACGCCCAGCCCGTACTTGCCGTGGTTGCGCATGGCGCGGCGAATGAGCGCGCCCAGCCCGAGCAGCAGCGCGGCGAGGACGAAGAAGCCCGCCAGCGCGACGGAGTAGAGTAGCGCGCCCGAGCCCTTCAGATAGGAAAGCAGGAAGGAGGCGAAAAAGAGAATGAGCACCTGCCAGCCCGTCCAGCTCACGCGCGAAAAACGGCGGAAGAGCCCCCACACGAGCAGGCTCGCGCCCAAGACACAGGCGACGATGATGCCGATCACCGCGCCCGTCGATAAAGTTTTCGCAAGTAAGGTTGCCGTCATAGCGCTTCCTTTGAGCAATTATTTGTTGAAGTTATCCTTGAGGGAGACGATCTCCGAGAGAACGAGCTTTCCCCCCTCCGTGCATTTCTTGTAGTAGCCCGTGCGCATGAGCTGGAAGGCGGTGCCCTCCTCTGCCTGCGCGAGCGCGGGATCTGCCTTTGCCGCGAAGATGTGTTCGCTGTCCGCGTTCATGCGCTCGGAGAAGTCCTGCCCCGCGTAGTCCGCGTCCTTGAGCAGGTGATCGTACTTGCGCACCTCTGCGTCCACGCAGGTATCCGCGTTCACCCAATGCAGCACCCCCTTTGCCTTGATGCCGCTGGTGTCCTCGCCGCTGCGCGAGGTGGGCACGTACGAACAGAGCACCTCCGTGACGTTGCCCGCTTCATCCGTTACGACGTCGTCGCAGCGCACGATGTACGCGTTTTTCAGGCGCACGTAGCCGCCCAATTTGAGGCGGAAGTACTTGGGGGGCGGATCGAGGGAGAAGTCGCTGCGCTCCACGAAGAGGTGCTTGCCGAAGGCGACCTTGCGCGTGCCCGCCGCGGGATCGAGCTGGTTGATCTCGAAGTCCACCTCCTCGCTCCCCTCGTAGTTGGTGATGGTGAGCTTCAAGGGCTCCACGACTGCCATGGCGCGGGGGGCGTTTGCGTTGAGGTATTCGCGCACCACCGCCTCGAAGTAGCCGATCTCGCACTCCGAATTTGCCTTGGCAACGCCGATGCGCGAGCAGAAGTCGCGAATGGCGGCGGCGGGAATGCCGCGGTTGCGCAGCCCAGCGAGCGTGGGCATGCGCGGATCGTCCCAGCCGTGCACGGAGCCGTCCTCCACCAGCTTTTTGAGGTAGCGCTTGCTCATGACGAGGTTGGTGACATTCAGGCGCGCGAACTCGATCTGGCGGGGCTTGGGCGCAAAGCCCAGGTTGATGCCCACCCAATCGTACAGCGGGCGGTGATCTTCAAACTCCAGCGTGCACAGGGAGTGCGTCACCCCCTGCAGATAGTCGCAGATGGGGTGTGCGTAGTCGTACATGGGATAGATGCACCACTTGTCCCCCGTGCGGTGATGGGTGGCGCGCAGGATGCGGTAGATGACGGGATCGCGCATATTCACGTTGGGGGACGCCATGTCGATCTTGGCGCGCAGGCACTTTTCCCCGTCCCGATACTTGCCCTCCTTCATCTCGCGGAAGAGGCGCAAATTCTCCTCGGGCGTGCGCCCCCTGTACGGGCTCTCCGTTCCGGGCTCCGTGAGCGTGCCGCGCGTCGCCTTGATCTCCTCTGCGGAGAGGTCGCACACGAACGCCTTGCCGTCCAGGATGAGCTGTTCCGCATAGGCGTAGATGGTATCGAAGAAGTCGGAGGCGTACACCTCCTTTTCCCAATGGTAGCCAAGCCAGGTGATGTCGCGGCGAATGGCGTCCACGAACTCCGTCTTTTCCTTGGAGGGGTTGGTGTCGTCGAAGAAGAGATTGCACTTGCCGTTGTACTTTTCCGCCGTGCCGAAGTTGACGAACATACTCTTGGCGTGCCCGATGTGCAAATAGCCGTTGGGCTCGGGAGGGAAGCGCGTTTGAATGGCGCTCACCTTGCCCGCCGCAAGATCCTCGTCGATGAATTGTTCGATAAAGTTAGCCGCTTCTGCCATGTGTATTTCCTTTGCGCGGGAACGCGCCCGCGCCCGTAATATGGTTTCTCCGCACCATTATAGCATATTCTTGCCGAAAAGCATAGTTTTTCAAGCGCGCTTTGCAAATTTTTTTGGGCGAGCGCGCCCCTCGCCCCCTTCGCCCCGCCCTCAAAACACTTGACTTCACGCCCGCAAACGGATAGAATAGGAAGCAATAACGGCAAGGAGCAGCAAGATGGCAAAAAGAGCAGTCACAATGGATAAACTCGTCGCGCTGTGCAAGGCGCGTGGCATCATCTTCCCCGGCAGCGAGATCTACGGGGGCATGGGCAATACGTGGGACTACGGCCCCGTTGGGGTAGAGATCAAGAACAACATCAAGCGCGCATGGTGGAAGCGCTTCGTGCAGGAGAGCGACAACTCCTTTGGCGTGGACGCCGCCATCCTCATGAACTCGCGCGTGTGGGAGGCGAGCGGGCACACCGCCTCCTTCTCCGATCCCAAGATGGACTGCAAGGAGTGCAAGAGCCGCCACCGTGCAGACAACCTCATCGAGGCGCACGCAAAGGGCAAGGTCAACCCCGATACGATGACCAACGAGGAGATGGAGGCGTACATTCAGGAGCACCACGTTTGCTGCCCCGTGTGCGGCAAGTGCAATTGGACGCCCATCCGCACCTTCAACCTCATGTTCGAGACGAGCCGCGGCGTGACGGACGAGAGCCAGAACAAGATCTACCTTCGTCCCGAGACGGCGCAGGGCGAATTTGTAAACTTCCTCAACGTGCAGCGCACCATGCGCGCGAAGGTGCCCTTTGGCATCGCGCAGGTGGGCAAGGCGTTCCGCAACGAGATCACGCCCGGCAACTTCATCTTCCGCACCATCGAGTTCGAACAGATGGAGCACCAATGGTTCTGCAAGGAGGGCACCGATCAGGAGTTCTACGCGCAGTTCAAGGAGAAGGCGTGGCAGTTCCTGCTCGACCTCGGCTTCAACGCGGAGCACCTGCGCTTTAAGGATCACGACAAGCTCGCCCACTACGCGAAGGCGGCGTGCGACATTCAGTACGAGTTCCCGATGGGCTGGAACGAGCTCAACGGCATCCACAACCGCACAGACTACGACCTCTCCCGCCATCAGGAATATTCGGGCAAGACGCTCACCTATATCGATCCCGTGACCAACGAGCGGTATATCCCCTACGTCATCGAGTACTCCATCGGCGCAGACCGCCTCATGCTCGCCGTGCTCTCCGAGGCGTACGACGAGGAGACGCTGGAAAACGGCGAGGTGCGCAACGTCATGCGCTTCCATCCCGCCATTGCCGCGTTCAAGGCGGCGGTGCTCCCCCTGCAAAAGAACCTCGCGCCGCAGGCGAAGGCGCTGTGGGAACGGCTGAGAAAGCGCTTCCCCGTCACCTACGACGAGGCGGGCTCCATCGGCAAGCGCTATCGCCGTCAGGACGAGATCGGCACCCCCTTCTGCCTCACGGTGGACTTCGACACGCTGGAAAACGGTACCGTGACCGTGCGCGGCCGCGACAGCATGGAGCAGATCAGACTGGACGAGGCGGGCGTTATCGCCTATATCCAGGAAAGGATCGCCTTCAACTAAACGAGGGAATGTGCGGCGCGCCCACGGGCGTGCCGCATTTTTTGCGCCATCCCCCACCCATGCCCGAGGGCGCGCACCATGCCGCACTTTTGACGCACCATGTCCCAAAGAGGCATACCATGCCGCGCTTCTTATGCGCACCATGTCCGAAGGCGCATACCATGCCGCGATGCGGGGCATACCCCCCGCGCACGCAAACAGGAGGCACCCATGTACAAGACCTTGCTCTTCGATCTCGACGGAACGCTCACCGATCCCTACCTCGGCATCACCAACTCCGTGCTGTACGCGCTCGAGCGCTTTGGCATCACGGGGCAGAGCCGCGAACAGTTGAAGGCGTTCATCGGCCCGCCCCTCATCCACTCCTTCATGCACTTTTACGGCATGAGCGAGGGGGACGCGCGCCGCGCCGTCGCCCTCTACCGCGAGTACTATGTGGAGCGCGGGATGCTGGAAAACAGCGTGTACGCGGGCATTCCCGAGGCGCTTGCCGCCCTGCGCGCGGCGGGGTACACGCTGCAAGTTGCCACCTCCAAACCCGAGGTGTTCGCAGAGGAGATCTTGCGCCACTTCGACCTTGCAAAGTACTTTGCGCGCATTGCGGGGGCGTCCCTCGACGAGACGCGCGTGAACAAGGGCGACGTCATCGCCTACGCCCTTGCGGGCGGGTATGAGGGGAGGGCGCTCATGATCGGCGACCGCGAGCACGACGTCATCGGCGCGCGGGAGAACGGGCTGGACTGCATGGGCGTGCTGTACGGCTTTGGCAGCCGCGAAGAGCTGCTTGCGGCGGGCGCAGTCTCCCTCGCCCCCACCCCGCAGGACATTCCCCTGCTGCTCAAATAAGGCGAAAGTGCAAATGTGAACGCGCCCGCCCCGTTTTACGGGGCGGGCGCGTTCTTATTTTCCCGCTATTCCGCGCTGTGGGCGGGCGCGGCGTACAGCTCGAATTCCCCCTCTAGATCGAAGGCGACGCCCTCCTCAAAGACGGCGAGCTTGGAGACGGAGACTTCGTACGCCGTCATGGTGACCGCCTGCGTCTCCGACAGCCGCTTTTGATATTCCCTGCTCTGGATCCTGCCCGAGAGGGCGACGCGGTCGCCCACCTTCAGCCCCTGCACGAAGCGGGCGTTGCGCCCCCACGCGATGCAGGGAATGTAGTCCGACTTGTTGTACGCGCGGTTGACGGCGATGAGCAGGTCGGCGATCTCGCGGTTGAAGGGGGTGGTGCGGTAGACGGGCTGCTTGCAGATGTAGCCCGAGAGCACGATGCTGTTCGGATTTCTGCCCGCACCTTCCTCCACCAGCTCGCGCACGAACACGGTGAGCATGAGGCGGGATCTGCCGTTTTCCAACTTGTTATAGCTGCGGAACTGCCCCACCGCGGCGATGCGGCTGCCCGGCTTGAGGTCGTTCCCCTGAATGAGCCGCTCCGAGATGGTCACGGGCAGGACGTCCGCCTGCCCCGAGAGGCGCATGACCTTGACCATGCACTCATAGAAGCCCTCGCCGTACACTTCGTGCGAAAAGGTCGCATCGCTCACGATCTCCCCCACGAGATACACCCTGTTGTTCTTTTCCAAACCGTGATCCATATATACCTCCGAGTATTTCTTGATGCCGTTATTGCGCTTGCGCGTGCTGTTTGCCCGCGTGGTCGATGGTGTAGTTTTCGCGGTAGATGAGCTCGCCCACGGGCACGAAGGAATACCCCCTTGCGCGCAGCGCGTCGATGATGATGGGCACCGCCTCCGCCGTGTGCAGTCCGTTGTTGTGGCAGAGGATGATGGAGCCGCTCGAAGCGCGCGCGATGACGCGGTTTGCGATCTCCCGCGCCGAGAGATCCTTCCAATCGAGGGAGTCCACGTCCCATTGAATGGGCAGGATGCCCATGGCGTTTGCCGTAGTGACGAGCAGGTCGTCGTAGTCGCCGTAGGGCGGGCGGAAGAGCTGCACCTTCTTGCCCGTGACGCGCTCGATGGCGGCAGAGGAGGAGGTGAGTTCGCTGCGGATGGTCGCCTCGTCCTGCCGCGACATATAGGAGTGCGTGGCGCTGTGCGTGCCCAGCTCGTGCCCCGCCTCGTCTATATTTTTGAGGTAGTCTGCGTGTTCCTCCGCCCAGAACTGCACGGTGAAGAAGGTGGCGCGCACCCCGCCCGCCTCGAGCGCGCGCAGGATGTCGTCCGTGTGCTCGGTGCCCCACGCGCAGTCGAAGGTGAGGGCGATCTTGTTGTCCGAACGCGCCACGGAGTAGATGGGCAGCTCCCGCTTGCCCGCGGAGAACGCCTCCACCGCGCCCGCAGCGTGCGCCGCAAGACTGCCCGCGGCGACGAGCGCAAACAGCGCACACGCCAGCACGAGGGACTTCAACCGAACTACGAATACCCGCACCCGAACACCTTCCCTATGATAGAATATTTGCCCGCGCGAAGCGTGGGAGATGCTGCCGCATTCTCTCCCCTTTCGTCGATTGCGCTGTGCGGACAGTTATATTTACTGCGCGAGCGCGCGAAATATGTTTTTCGGGCAACAAAAAAACCGCCCGAAGGCGGTCGTGTTCTCTTATCTATTTGGAAGCGGGCGGCTTGCCGAAGGGCTGCTTCTTTTGCACAGAGGTGACGGTGACAAGATCTACCCGCCGCGCACCCGCGCGTTTGAGGCGCTGGGCGAGGGCGGAGGCGGTCGCGCCCGTCGTCATGGTGTCGTCCACGAGCAGCACGTACTTTCCCTTGAGCGCGGCGCGCTCCACCACGCGGAAGCACCCCTCGAGGTTCTCCTCCCGCTCCTTGCGCCCCAGCGTCTTTTGCGGCGCGCTCTCCCGCTCCTTTTGCGCGAGGGCGAGACAGGGCGTTTGCAGCTGCGCCGCCAGCTCCTCGGCGAGCAGGCGAGACTGGTTGTATCCCCGCCTGCGCTCCGCCTTCCGCGTCATGGGCACGAAGGTGACGAGCTCCGCCTCTGCAAATTCGCTGCGGGCGAGCGAAGCGAGCTCCTCCCCCAGCATACGGGCGAGGTACTTTCTGCCGCCCTTGAAGCGGTACACGAGCGCGGCGGCGTCCCCCTCATGCGTGAAGAGGGAGCGCGCCTTTTGCGTCTCCAGCGGCTTTTGCTTGCATTCGAGGCACGTCCCCTCCTCCAGCACCTTTCTGCCGCAGAAGGGGCAGATGAGGGCGTTGTTCCAGGGAAGCGTCTCCCTGCACGCGGCGCAGATGCGCTCGTTTGCGAACACCTCTCTGCCGCATACGTCGCAGGTGTAGTTGGTGCGCCTGTCCCACGCGCGCAGGCGGAAAAACAGCTCCTTGATGCCCATGTTCCCTCACAGAAAAAGCGGCGGTGCGCAATGCGCCCGCCGCCGCGCGGCGTGCGCCGCGTCAGATGTCGTCGTCCTCGTCCTCTTCGTCCTCATCCTCTTCGTCGGTGAGGGAGTAGATCTCATCGCCCGTGACGTACTCGAGATCCTCGTCGTCGTCCGAGCTCATGTCCTCGTACTCCTCTTCCTCGTCGCGGTCGTCGCCGAACTCCTCCTCGAACTCCTCGCTGAGCGCGCTGTCGAGATCGGAATCGGTGTCGTCGTCGAGGTACTCGCGCCACTCGTCGTCCTCTTCGGGATCGGGCTCTTCCTCCTCGAACTCCGCCTTCTTGCGGCACTCCTCGCACATCTTCTCGCCGGGGCGCATCATGTTCTCCCCGCACACGGGGCAGCGCTCGGTGGGAAGATCCTCTTCCACTTCCTCGATCTCGTCCGCGTCCGTGGGAAGCCCCTTGAGCTCCTTGAGGCACACGTCACAGTACTCCTGCCTTTCCGCGTCGATATAATTGAGTTCGCAGCGCGGACACTTTATATAACGCACCATCTTCATTCCCCTCCGTATTTCCTGCCCGATTTTTCTTTTGGCAGAAAGCTAATAAATTATATTCGTTATTATTTTATTTGTAAACTGTTTTTTATGCGTTTTTGCAAAAAGATGGGGAAAATCTCAAAAAAATTTCGAACTTTTTGAACAGCGTCTGAAATTGACACACTTTTTCGCCCTCTCTTTGCCCCCACGCCCCCCTTTCATGCGAAAGAGGACAAAAAAAAATCCGCCCCGCAAGGGGGCGGAAATTCTTCGGTTATTCGTTGGGGGTATCCTCGGAAGCAGCCTCTGCGGGTGCTTCTTCAGGCGTTTCCTCCGCCTCCAAAGCCTCCTCTGCAGGCTCTGCCGCAGCCTCTTCCACGGACTCTGCAACGGGCTCTTCCACCGCTTCCTCGGCGTTTTCCGCCTCGTCTGCGTACACGTCCACGCTTCTGTCGTCCGTCGTATCGACGCGCATCTTCTCCTCGTGAGGGAGCGCCGCCTTCTTTTTCTTGGCGCGAATGCCGAGCACGATGCCGACTGCGATCGCCGCAACTGCGAGCACGCTGCCCACGGCGATGAGCGCGATGCCCCAATCGGGCAGCGACTCCTTGACCTCGGTGACGGTGTAGTTCTTGAGCGCACCCGCCCAATAGTCGTTCACCGCCTTCTCGTCCTGTTCGCTGAACGCGCCGACGGGGGTGATGAAGTAGCTGCGCACGCGGTAGGACTTGCCTTCGCCGTCCACAAACTTGCCTTCCGTATCGCCCTTGCCCTCGGTGAAGTTCTTGAATGCCTCCTGCTGCTCCGCGGTGTAGAGATAGG
>CALVTZ010000029.1 GCA_944363255.1 uncultured Clostridia bacterium | reverse complement strand
AGATGATGATGACGCCGTTTGCAAGGCTGCCCAAACTATCCTTGAGCGCCAGCGCAATGGCGAGCGCGACGGCGGAAAATGCCGCGATGATGCCCGCCGTGGAAAAGCCCAGCGTTCTGATGACGATCGCCGCCACGACGATATATAAGATGATCGTGACGAGCGAGAGCACGAAGGTGGACGCAGATTTATCCAGCTTGCTCTTCATGATGGAAGAGCGGGCGATCACCTGCACGATGCGCACGACGACGATGCCCAGCACGAGAAAGGCGATCGCCCGCGCGATGGACAGCCCCGTGTTGTGCACGAAATCGTACAAGATGGACTTGATCGATTCCCAAAGACTCATGTACTTCCTCCCGTTGGGGATTTCCCCCGCGTAAGCACGCCGCGCCCGCAGGCAAACCGTGCATAACTATACTTTACCACAATTTTGTGCGCATTTCAACCCCTTCTTGCAAAAAAGCGCCCCGCAAACAAGCGAAGCGCTTCCCCGTTCTCATCACGGGCGGTCATACGTATTTGGAGATCTCCTTTTTCAGCCGCTCGATGATCTTCTTTTCCAGACGGGAGATATAGCTCTGCGAAATGCCAAGGCGATCGGCAACGTCCTTTTGCGTCATCTCCTCCTGCCCGCCCAGCCCAAAGCGCATATACATGATCTTGCGCTCGCGCTCGGGCAGCTTTTTGAGTGCGTCCTCCAGCAGTTCGCGCTCCACGCTCGACTCGATTCCCCCGTACACCGCATCGCCGTCCGTGCCCAGCACGTCGGAGAGCAGCAGATCGTTGCCCTCGAAGTCGGTGTTCAGCGGTTCGTCGAAGGAGACTTCGCTCTTGAGTTTCACCGTCCTTCTCAGGTGCATGAGGATCTCGTTCTCAATGCAGCGGGAGGCATAGGTGGCGAGCTTGATATTCTTGTCCGTGCGGAAGGAGTTGATTGCCTTGATGAGCCCGATCGTACCGATGGAGATGAGGTCGTCCTGATCGACGCCCGTGTTCTCGAACTTGCGCGATATGTACACGACGAGGCGCAGGTTGTGCTCGATGAGCGCCGCCTTCACCTGCTCGACCTCCCGCCCCTCCTCCAGCTTTTGCAGCAGTTCCCGCTCCTCTTCCGCCGAAAAGGGCAGCGGGAGCGCCTCACTTCCGCACAGATAGTGGATGACCTTTTCGCCCCGCATACGCAGGAGCAACTCTTTTACCAATCCGAACAGCTTCATTCATACCCTCCGTCAACTTGCTATGTAAGATGATCTCGTACTCACCGCGCGGCACTCTGCCCACGGCGAGATACACGCCCGCGTGCACGATGCGCCGCCCGCCCTCCGTGATCGCCATGCGCGGACAGCGGAACACGGGACAAACGCTGCGCCCGTTTACGGTATTCACTGCAATGCGCCCCACCGGTGCGGCGTGCCCAAACAGCGCGAGCGCGGCGGCAGGCGGAATGACGCACACCGGCTCGCCGCGAAAGGTGAGCAGGTTGCCGCTGTCGCTCAGCCCCCGCCAGCGCACCTGCCGATCGCCCGCCCACAGCACGCAGTCGAACACCCCGCCCCGCATACGCAGATAGCGCAGGAGCGCGCGCCCGCCCCGTTCCCCCGCGATGAGCAGGATCCCCGCAACGGCGACGACCGCCCACGGCGGAAACGCCCGCCCGTCTGCAAACGCGCCGCGCAGGGCAAACAGCGTTCCCCCAAGCAGCAGCGTGAAGAGCAGAAAGCAGGCATAGACCGCGCAGTAGTGGCGTGCGCTCCCCCGCTGCACCGCAAACACTGCAAGCAGCGCTCCCCCCAACAGCTTGACCGCATACCCCGCCCACGCGGGCAATGAGAGCAGCGGAAACAGAATGGCGCCCACCGCGCCCGCCGCAGAGGAACAGAACAGATGGGCGGGAAGCACGCGGCTTCTTGCGCAGCGCAGCGCCGCATACAGCAAGATGGCGTCCAGAATATAGTTTTGCAAAAATGCGTCCTCGAGATATACCGTCATATCGCCGCTCCGTGAAGATTATAAGCGTTTGTCACGGGGAGAAATGCGGCTTTCCTGTCAGGCGAAGTCGAATTTTGCAGGAGACAAAAAGGCGGCGTTTGCGCGCGGGAAAATGCGGGCGTTCGCCCTCTGATATTTTGGTGAAAATGCACGCGCGTTTTCCCCAATGCACCCCGTTTTCCACATACGTACGAACGTTTATTCACCAATTCTACCCCCTCGCGCGTCCCTTAAACGATGCAAATATGCAAAAGTTATCCACAATTCAAGGCGAGTTGAACTATTTTAGACAAAATTCGAGCTTTTTTTCCTCATTTTTCTGCGAAGCTATCCACAATGAAAAAAAGTATGTGGATAACTTTTTTTCTTGGGTTTTTTGCCCGAAAATTCGTTGACAAAAAGCGCGGAATTGCTTATAATGTAATGCGTTGTTGTGACGCACCCTTAGCTCAATTGGATAGAGCGTTGGTCTACGGAACCAAAGGCTAGGAGTTCGAGCCTCTTAGGGTGCACCAAAAGACGGTCAAAGTCGAAAGATTTGACCGTCTTTTTTTATTTCCCCCTCGCCTTTTCAGATCTACGGCGCGCCAATATTCCTACGAACATACAAAAAGACCTCCGAATGTCAGAGGTCTTTTTCTTACAAACTGTTATGCCTTCACGCGGGAAAGACGCGCTCGTACAAGTCGTTCTGATCTTCGAGGTGCGTGACAAAGCCGACGGGCACGCTGTTTCCCGTCGCCTGCACCACCGCCCGTGCGCCGACTTCGCCAAACGCGCCGCACAATTCGATGCAGCCCACCCCCTCTTCGCACAGCTGCTTTGCTACGGCGCACGCCTCCTCGAGGGTGGAGACGCCCACGATCTGCGCCCCGCCCGCCGCAATGCTCGCCCGATCGCGCGCGGAACAGAACTCTCCCATGATCAAAAATGCAAACTTCATGACGATACCTCTTGAATTGTTGCCTCTATTATAGAGCGCTCGCCCGCAAAAGGCAAGCGCATTTTTGCAAATTTTACCCGACGCTCAGACCTGCGCCGTGCGCAGAGCACGGGCGCGCGAACCGCCGTCCCGTCCAAAACAGAGCAGTCCCTTTCAATTATATTTGGTGTGCGAACGGAAGAGGAGTGCGGCGAGGAAGGAGAAGATGACCGCCGCCGTTACCCCCGCGCTCGCCGCCGAGAGCGCGCCCGTGAGCGCCTGAAACAGCCCATTCTGCGCCCCGCGCATGGCGCCGTTTGCCAGCAGATAGCCAAAGCCGCAGATGGGAACGGTCGCCCCCGCGCCCGCAAACTCCACGAGCGGGGCATACAGCCCCAGCGCGGTGAGCGCGATCCCCGCCAACATGAAGATGACGAGGATCTTGCCCGACGTGAGGTCGGTGAAGTTGATGACCACCTGCGCGATCGTGCAGATGAGCCCGCCCACCGCGAACGCCTTGATGAACATGAGTACAATGTCAAGAAATTCCATGCTTACTTCCCCCCTCTCTCCAGCGTGACGGCGTGCGCGATACACGGAATGCTCTCCCCCTGACCTGAGGATACGGTGGAGAGCAGCGCACCCGTCGCCACGAACAGGATGCGCCCGAACGCGCCCGACTTCATTTTGGAATACAGGTAGGAATTGAGCACGACGGCAGAACAGCCCGCCCCGCTTCCCCCTTGAAATTCGTCCTCGATGACATTGTACACGATCTCGCCGCAATCGACGTGCTTCTCCCCCACGTCCAAGCCCTTTTCCCAGAGCAGATCTTTGAGAATGCGGCTGCCCAGCGCGCCCAGATCGCCCGTGACGATGAGATCGTACGAACTTGGATCCTCCCTGCCGCGAAAGTGCGCGAGAATGGTATCCGCTGCGGCGGGCGCCATGGCTGCGCCCATGTTGTTCACGTCGGTCACGCCGTAGTCGACGACCTTCCCCAGCGTTGCGGAGGTGATGAGAATGCCCTCTCCCCGCCGCGTGACGAGCGCCCCGCCCGCGCCCGTCACCGTCCATTGCGACTGCGGCGGACGGGTTGTTCCCAGCTCGAGGGGGTAGCGGTACTGCCGCTCGGCAGAGGCAAAGTGACTGCCCGTTGCCGCGACCGCGCTCGAAACATAGCCGCCATCCACGAACGCCGCCGCCACAGCGAGGCTCTCCGCCATGGTGGAGCACGCTCCGTACACGCCCAAAAAGGGCACGGAGAAGTCGCGCGCGGCGAAGTTTGCGGAGATGATCTGATTGAGCAGATCGCCCGAAACGATCATGCCCACGTCCTCCCGCTTCAGCCCGCCGTTTGCGATCGCGCCGTCGATGACGGTGGAGAGCATCTTGCACTCCGCCTTCTCGTAGGTGTCCTCGCCGAACATATCGTCGTCGAGCGCCCGCTCCACATACCGCCCGATGATGCCCTCGCATTCCTTGGTGCCTGCGACCGTGCTGGTCGCCGTAATGCGCGGGGCGCGCTTGAAGTAAATGGTCTGATTGCCCATAGTCCTACGATTAGTGTTTGCGCGGCGACAAAAGTTATGCCCCTGCCCTTTACTTTTATGGCAAAATGCGCTATAATAATGTTCATGAAGTTATCACGCAGCCATAAACAAACGGTTAAACTCAATTGCGATAATATTCAAAAGTGTATAATGGGAGGAAAAATATGACGCGCAAACAACGGGCAGCGCTGCTGCTTGTTCCCGCCATGGCGCTCACGCTCATTGGCGCGACTGCCTGCACCGCCACCAATGTGTACGTGGTCGACGTACAGCAGACGGCGGGCGTAGACGGCGACCTCATCACCATCTACTATTCTGACGGAACGACCGCCACCTTCTCCATCACGCACGGCAAGGACGGCGCGGACGGTGAGGACGGCAAGGACGTCTCCGCCCTCGATCTGTACAACACCTATCTGCAACAGAACGATTTGAGCAGCGCGGAATATACTTACACGCAGTTCCTCGACGACTATCTGGATATCACCTCCACCTCGGAGAGCGACCGCATGGTTGCCGACTCTCTCAATTCCGTCGTCAAGATCTATTCCGAATGGGTGACGAACAACAACAACGGATTCATCACGACCACGGACGCCACCGTTGCGGCGGGCAGCGGCGTCATCTATAAGATGGACGAGAGCGAGAACGGCTACACCTATATCATCACCAACTATCACGTGGTAAACAACAGCGAGGCGGTGCCGAGCAAGAACGGCGGTTCGACGATCGCGCGCAAGATCTGCACTTACCTCTACGGCAGCGAGGATTTCGTCACGAAAGAGGGCGTGAGCTCGGACGGCTACACCAAATATAACTACGGCAAGCACGCCGTTCCCTGCGAATTTGTGGGCGGCTCCGCCTCCTCCGACATTGCGCTCATCCGCGCCCGCACCAAAGATCTCAAGGCGCACAATCCCGACATTCACCCCATCACCTTCGCGCAGGGCTACACCGTGGGACAGACGGCGATCGCAATCGGCAATCCCGAGAGCGACGGCATCTCCGTGACGCGCGGCATCGTGAGCGTGGACAGCGAACAGATCGCCCTCAGCGGTGTGGACGGCACCGCGCGCTCCTACCGCGTCATGCGCATCGACACCGCCATCTATCAGGGAAGTTCGGGCGGCGGACTGTTCAATTTGGACGGCGAACTCATCGGCATCACCAACGCAGGCAGTTCCACGGACGCAGACCAGAATATCAACTACGCCCTTCCCGTGGGCGCGGTGAAGGCGATCGCAGATGGCATCTACTATTACTGCGCAAACAACACCCTGGAGACTTACTCCTACAAGCTCACGCTGGGCATCACCTCCAACATTGCGAGCAGCAAGTATGTGTTTGACGAACAGACGGGCACGGGCAAGATCGTGGAAGAGATCATTGCCGCCTCCGTCTCCTACAGTGCGCCCGCCTATGAGATGGGACTGCGCAGCGGCGACAGACTGCTCGCCTGCACCATCAACGGCACGCGGCACTCCCTTGCGCGCGACTTTGAACTGCGCGAACTGCTGCTCACCGTGCGCGAGGGCGACAGCATCACCATCGACTACAAGCGCAACGGCGAAAATCACACCTCCTCCGCCTATACGGTGAGAAAGAGCGATTTGAACAAAGTCATCTGATCGCACAAAGACAAAAAAAAGAATTGCAGCCAACTGCAATTCTTTTTTTATGTCGCTTATTTGTTTTCGTGCAGCGCGGAGAGCGGAATGCTCGCCTTCGCGTTGAGCGAGAGCGGGGAAAAGTTGCCCGCCTCGTACTGCACCAGCCCTTCCGCCGCGATCATTGCCGCGTTGTCCGTGCAATGCTTTTTTTCGGGAAGCACGAGCTTTAACCCCGCCTTCGCGCACGCAAGTTGCAGCGATTCGCGCAGAAAGCCGTTTGCGATGACGCCGCCGCCCGCCGTCACCGTGTCTACGCCGCGTTCCTTGGCACCCTCCACCGTCTTTTGCACGAGAATGTCCAGCGCGGCGTGTTGGAAGGAACAGGCGACGTCCGCCTTGCTGTATTCCTCCCCCCTCTGCTCCTTAGTGTGCACATAGTTGATGACCGCCGTCTTGAGTCCGCTGTACGAAAAGTCATACCCGCCCTGCCCTTTGAGCATCTTGGGCATGGGAACGACGGGGTTTCCCTCCCGCGCAAGCCGCTCGAGGTGCGGGCCGCCTGGATAGGGAAGCCCCAGCACGCGGGCAACTTTGTCGAACGCCTCCCCCGCCGCGTCGTCGAGCGTGCCGCCCAGCACTTCAAATTCGAGCGCGCTCTTGGTGTGGATGACGGCGGTGTGCCCGCCGCTTGCAAGCAGCGTGACAAAGGGCGGTTTGAGCGTTTCGTCCTCCAGATACGCCGCGGCGAGATGCCCGCGAATGTGGTTGACGCCGATGAGCGGGATATTCAGCCCGTAGGCAAACCCCTTTGCGAAGGAGAGCCCGACGAGGAGCGCACCCAACAGTCCCGCGCCGTAGGTGACGGCAACGGCGCTGAGCTGCTCCTTTTTCACGCCCGCCGCAGCGAGCGCGCGGGAGACGACCTCATCCACCGCCTCCGCATGGGCGCGGGAGGCGAGTTCGGGAACGACGCCGCCGAACTTTGCCTGCGTCGCCGCGGAGGATGCGATCTCATCTGAAAGCAATTCCCGCCCGCGAATGACGGCAGCCGCCGTCTCGTCGCAGGAGGATTCGATTCCCAAAATCAGGGGAGCGTAATTCATAGTACCTCGTGAGATGCAAACGGCGCGCGCATGAGGTGCGCCCGCCGCTTCAAGTTAAGATTTTTTGAGATAGTCGATGATGAAGCCCTGGATCTCGCCGTCCATGACCGCCTGCACGTCGCCCATTTCATAGCCCGTGCGGTGATCTTTGACGAGCGTGTAGGGACAGAACACATAGGAACGGATCTGCGAGCCCCACTCGATCTTCTTCGTCTCGCCCTTGAGCGCCGCTTCCTCCGCCATGCGCTGCTCGATCTGCTTTTCGATGAGCTTACTGCGCAGATACTTGAACGCCATTTCCTTATTCTGAAGCTGGCTGCGCTCGTTTTGGCAGGTGACCACGATGCCCGTGGGGAAGTGCGTGATGCGGATGGCGGTCTCCGTCTTGTTGACCTTCTGCCCGCCCGCGCCCGAGGAACGATACACGTCGATGCGGATGTCCTCGTCCTTGATCTCGATCTCCCCGTCGTCGTCCACTTCGGGCATGACTTCCACGGAGGCGAAGGAGGTCTGGCGGCGCTTGTTTGCGTCGAAGGGCGAGATGCGCACGAGGCGGTGCACGCCGATCTCCGCTTTGAGGTAGCCGTAGGCGT
Source organism: uncultured Clostridia bacterium (assembly GCA_944363255.1). Lineage (GTDB taxonomy): Bacteria > Bacillota > Clostridia > Christensenellales > Borkfalkiaceae > Gallimonas. The sequence goes on along the minus strand of CALVTZ010000029.1, from coordinate 5,326 downwards.
TCTCCCCTTCCACCTTGAAGTCCACGGATTTGAGCCCTGCGGCGTCCCCCGCGAGGCGGTCGATCTCCGTCACCTTGAAGCCGTTCTTCTCGGCATAGCGGCAGTACATACGATAGAGCATCTGGCACCAGTCGCACGCCTCCGTGCCGCCCGCGCCCGCGTGCAGGGAGAGGAGCGCGTTCGAACTATCGTACTTTCCGCGCAGCAGGGCGCGGATGCGCATATCCTCGATGTCCTTCTCCGCCGTCGTCATCATCTTGTCGAGTTCGGGAATGAGTTCTTCCTCCTCCGTCTCCTCGATGAGGTCGATGATCTCGTTTGCGTCGTCGAGCGCCTTGCGGCACGCCTCGTAGGACGCGATCTTGCCCTCGTTGGAGGCGATCTCCCGCCCGATCTTTGCCGAACGTTCGAGATCCTGCCATACTTCGGGCTTCTCCTGCTCCAAGCGCAGGGCCTTGAGCGTCTCGTAGCGGTTGTCGATGTCGAGAGCGTACTTCGCCTCGCCCAGCGTCTCTTCGAGCGCCTTGATCTTTAATCTGTAATCGTCTGCTTTGAACATATCTTATTTGTTGAATTGCGTTAGTCTTGCGCCATTAAAAGGGTTTGCCGTGGCACTTCTTGTATTTGAGTCCGCTACCGCAGGGGCAGGGATCGTTGGGGCCGGGCTTCTTCGCCTTCTTCATCGTTGCGGGGTTGAACTTTTCCGATCCGCTCGTCTTGAGCGCGTTCACATCGATGGCTGCGGGCATCTGCGGCGCGACGTTGTCGTTCATGGCAACGGGAGCAGGTGCGGGCGCGGGCGCAGGTGCGGGTGCAGCTTCACGCTCGCCCTCCGGCTGCGCTTGCTGCTGCGTCGGCGCGGGTGCGGGCGTGGCGGGGCGCGCCGCGGTGGGCATCACGCGCTGAACGGGCTGCTGACGCACGGTGATCTGCCCCTTGAGCAGCATTCCGATGGTGCGCTCCTGAATGCGCTCCACCATCTCGTCGAACATGGCGAAGCCCTCCTGCTTGTAGGCGATGACGGGATCGTTCTGCCCGTATGCGCGCAGACCGATGCCCTTGCGCAGGCGATCCATCGCGTCGATGTGGTCGATCCAGTTGGAGTCGACGACGCGCAGCAGCACCTGGCGCTCCATATTCGAGAAGTCGAGGTTGAACTGCTCGCGAATGTCTGCGATCTTCTGCTCGTAGCACTCCGTCGTCTTTTTGGAGATGCGCTTGATGGCGACGTCGTAGTCCCACTTCTCCAGCTTCTCGCGGGTGATATAGGCGCTGCCCTCGGGAATGAGCTTGCGCTCGATGGCGGCGTTGAGGTCGTCCTCGCTCCACTTTTCGGGCATATCCTCTGCATTGACCGCGCCGCGCACGACGCTTGCAACGTAGTCGGGAATGAATTTGAGCACCTGCTCGTGCACGTTCTCGCCCTTGATGACCTTCATGCGCTCTGCATACATGATCTTGCGCTGCGTGTTCATCACGTCGTCATATTGCAGGACGTTTTTACGAATGCCGAAGTTCCTGCCCTCGATCTGCTTCTGCGCATATTCGATGAGGCGGCTGAGCAGCTTGCTTTCGAGGCACTCTTCCTCCTCCATCTTGCTCATCTCGTAGATGTGCTTCATGCGTTCGCCGCCGAAGCGCTTCATGAGATCGTCCTCCAGCGAGAGGAAGAAGATGGACGCACCCACGTCCCCCTGACGACCGGCACGGCCGCGCAGCTGGTTGTCGATACGGCGGCTCTCATGCCGCTCGGTGCCGATGATGCAAAGACCGCCCGCGGCAATGACCTGTTCCTTCTCCGCGTCCGTCTTTTCCTTATATTGACGATAGAGCTCGTAGTAGCGCTCGCGCACCTTCTGCGTCTCCTCGTCAAGTTCCGCATAGGAAGTTGCAAGCTCGATGACCTCGTGCTCGACGCCCTCCTCTCTCAAACGCTTCTTGGCGAGATATTCGGGGTTGCCGCCGAGCAGGATATCCGTACCACGACCAGCCATGTTGGTGGAGATGGTAACTGCGCCCAGGCGCCCTGCCTGTGCCACGATCTCCGCTTCACGCTCGTGGTTCTTTGCATTCAGAATGTTGTGCTGCACGCCGTTTCTGCGCAGCAGACGGGAGATTTCCTCCGACTTGTCGACGGAGACGGTACCCACGAGGATGGGCTGCCCCTTCTCGTGCCGCTCCACGATCTCGCGCACGATCGCCTTCTTCTTGCCCTCCACGGTGGAGAAGATCCTGTCGTGCTGGTCGACGCGCTGAACGGGACGGTTGGTGGGGATCTCGATGACGTCGAGGGAGTAGATGGTGCGGAATTCGCCCTCCTCCGTCTTTGCAGTACCCGTCATGCCCGAGAGCTTGCGATAGAGACGGAAGTAGTTCTGGAAGGTGATGGTCGCAAAGGTCTTGTTCTCCTCGCGGATCTTCACGCCCTCCTTCGCCTCGATCGCCTGATGCAGACCGTCCGAATAGCGGCGGCCGATCATGAGACGGCCTGTAAATTCGTCGACGATGATGATCTCGTCGTCCTTGATGATGTACTCTTCGTTGAGGTGGAAGAGGTGGTGCGCCTTGAGCGCCTGCTGAATGTGGTGGTTGAGGGTGGCGTGCGCAATGTCGGCAACGTTGTCGATGTTGAAGAAGCGCTCCGCCTTCTCCGCGCCGAACTCGGTGAGCTGCACCTGCTTATCCTTGCGCTGGATGACGAAATCCCACTCGCGCGCCTCTGCAGCGGCAAGTTTTTGCGCGCTCGACGCCTCCTTTGCCTTCCTGCCGCGCTTCTCCGCATCCTCTGCGTCCTTGAGGTCGTCGTCAAAGCCGCCCGTGAGGGTGCGCACGAAGCGATCGACCTGCGCGTACAGATCGGAGGACTGCTCGCCCCTGCCCGAGATGATGAGGGGGGTTCTCGCTTCATCGATGAGGATGGAGTCCACCTCGTCGACGATGGCGAAGTTGAGCTCGCGCTGCACCATGAGCTTGAGGTCGGACTTGAGGTTATCGCGCAGATAGTCGAAGCCGAACTCGTTGTTCGTACCGTAGGTAATGTCGCAAGCGTAGGCGGCGCGCTTGTCGTCGTCGTCCATGCCGGGCACGACAACGCCCACCGTAAGCCCCATGAACTTGTGCACCTTGCCCATCCATTCCGCGTCGCGGCGGGCGAGGTAATCGTTGACGGTGACGATGTGCACGCCCTTGCCCGCAAGCCCTTCGAGGTAGGCGGGAAGGGTTGCAACGAGCGTCTTGCCTTCACCCGTCTTCATCTCGGCGATGCGCCCCTGGAAGAGGCAGATACCGCCCACGATCTGCACGTGGAAGTGCTTCATGCCGAGCACGCGCTTGCTCGCTTCGCGCAGAGCGGCAAATGCGTCGTAGAGAATGTCGTCGAGCGTCTCGCCCTTGGCGAGGCGACCGCGCAGGATCGCCGTCTGCCCCTTGAGCTCTTCATCGCCCATGGCGGCGTACTTTGCGTCCAGCGCCTCGACAGCGTCTGCCATCTTGTTCAGTTTCTTCAAACTCTTGCGGCTGTCACCGCTCTTCAAAAATCCAATCAATCCCATCTTGCAATCGACTCCGTTTGCGCTCCCTTTTGGAGCGCGCAAAATCACCCATCTATTTTACAATATTTCTACGGAATTTCAAAGCGTTTTTCAGCACTTTTCCGCTATTTTCCGAAGGGGAAGAAAATTTTTCACAAGATATGGGCGCGTTCTCCGCATTTTTCGATAAAAAAAGGACGCCCGAAGGCGTCTCATTCCCCACTTGTCCCCGCCAGATCCTGCCGCGCCTTAGCGAGCAGCCGCTCTGAAACGCGTTCGGCACAGGTGGTATAGAGGCGGCGCGCCCCCATGCGCACGAGTTCGCAGGCAAGCTCCGCGCTCTCCGCCCCCGCCACGTCAAAGAATATCCCTTCGCCGCACAAGAGCTGCATATCCTCCCGCTGCACCCGCTCCGCCTGCACGCACACGGAAGAGAGCCCGCACGCACGCGCCAGCGCCGCCCCGCGGGAGAGCTGCTCGCTGCTTATCCCTTCATCAAAGAGCAAGAGGGAAACGCCGCACCCGCGCACGGCGCGCACCACCCGCTTGAGTTCGCGCCGAAGGGAGGAAGGCTCGCAGGAGAGCGCACAGCCGCTTGGCACGAGCGCGATCTCGCGCGCCCCCTGCCGCTTTGCCTTGCGCGCCTCCGCACGCTTGATGCAGGCAAGGCTCTCCCCCGTGCCGCCCACCACCGCACAGACGATCTGCGCGCTGCCTGCAAGATACCGCCGCGCCGCGGCGACGTTCACGGGCGAGACGAGCACGCCGTGCGCGCCCAGCTTTTTTGCAAGCGCGCAGGTGCTCTTGAGTGCGTTTTTGTCTGTTCCGCGGGAAAAAGCGGAGAGCACGAGCCTGCCAATGATGCGCCGTGCCTCCGCTTCCCGTCTTGAGCGTTGATATTCGCGAAACTCCGCCTCTTCCTCGGCGGAAATCAGCTTGCCGTCCATACAGGCAAGCATTCCCCTTAACCAGCGAAAATATGCCCCGATCTGCCAAATTATGACGAGATAAATTGCGTTATGATATGGGCATGAATCTTCTATCCGTTCAGGGGTACGGCTTCCTCTACACCCTCTTTCTGCTGCTTCTTTGCATCATCGTGGTGCACGCCGTAAAACTTGCGCGCGTGGGCTGGCGCACGCTGAAAAAACGCACGCCGCCGCAAAAGAAGGAGGCGCCCAAGAGCGAACCCGTGTACTTCCTCGTGGAACGCAAGAAAAAGCGCACGCGCTCCGAATACTCCGAGCCCAAGCAGATCAAGTTCAAGTAGCGGCGCTCAGTCGGTGTAGCGTTCGACGTTCTTGCCCGAATCCCAAAGCCGTTCGAGATAGTAGAAGAGACGGGACTCCTCGTTGAACACGTGAACGACCACGTCGCCGTAGTCGAGCACCCCCCAGCGCCCCTCGCGGAATCCCTCTTTGCGCGTGGCGGTGACGCCCACCTTCTCGAGCGCTTCCTCCACGTTCTCACCAAGCGCGCGCACCTGCGTCGTGCTCGTTCCGCTTGCGATCACGAAGTAGCTGCACACGATCGTCTGATCGCTCACGTCGAGAATGACGATGTCCTGCCCCTTCTTTTGAGAGAGCGCTTTTGCACAAGCAACCGCAAGTTCATGACCTTCCATTTGTTCCTCCTGATCTGCCCGTTTTGGGCAGTTTTTTGTTATTTATGTGTGACATAGTACTATGAATCACTTGAATTTTCGCCGTTTATCCACGCGAATGCCTGTTCCGTGAGCGGATAGACGAGCTTTTTCGTCTCTTTGAGGTACCCCCTCTTTGCTGTGACGAGGCGCT
>CALVTZ010000028.1 GCA_944363255.1 uncultured Clostridia bacterium | reverse complement strand
TGGTCTCCCCCTCCGCCTCGATCCTGCGCGCGAAGGGCGCGTAGGCGCGCGCAGCGCGAATGGCAGCCGCCACCCCGCCCGCCGCGCCGATGTGGTTGTCCTTGAGCAGCACGCCGTCCGAGAGGTTGAAGCGGTGGTTGTTGCCGCCCCCCACCGTGACCGCGTACTTTTCGAAGATGCGCAGCCCGGGCGTCGTCTTGCGGGTGTCGAGCAGTTTGGTCTTGCTGCCCGCCAGCAGGCTTGCCGTGGCGCGGGTGTACGTTGCAATGCCGCTCATGCGCTGCAGGAAGTTGAGCGCCGTGCGCTCGCCCGAGAGGATGGCGCGCATATCCCCCTCCACTTCGCCCACGAGCGTGCCCGCCTCGCCCTCGTCGCCGTCCTGCAAAAAGAGGGTGACTTTGGCGGTCGCGTCCAGCAATTCGAACACGCGCGCAAACACGGGCAGCCCCGCGAGCACGCCCTTTTGCTTTAAGATGAGCTGCGCCCTGCCGCGCGAGATGGCAGGCACCACGCAGGTGGCGGAGACGTCCTCCCAGGGGATGTCCTCCTTGAGCGCGTTTAAGATGATCTCGTCCCAATGCAGGCGGGACGTAACGGGATTAGCGTTCACGTTCGATCTCCTTTTTCACCATTTTCTTATACGCTTCGCGCAGGGCGCGGCGGTCGTAGCCCGTGCAGTCCACGGCGGGGCAACGGAGCGCTTCCTCCCTGCCCGCAATGTCCTGCGCCGCACGCTTTGCGAAGATGATCGCCTCGAGCAGCGAGTTGGAAGCCAGCCTGTTCTTGCCGTGCACGCCGTTGCAGCACGTCTCCCCCACGGCGTACAGGCGGGGCATGGTCGTTCTGCCATAGAGATCGCTGCGCACGCCGCCCATGAAGTAGTGCTGGGCGGGCACGACGGGAACAGGTTCGCGCAGTACGTCGTACCCCTCCTTTTCGCACCGCTTGACGATGCCGGGGAAGTGGCGGTTGAGCGTCTGTTCCCCAACGGGGCGCATATCCAGCCGCACGAACTTGCTGCCCTCCTCCTGCATCTTGGCGCGGATCGCCTGCGTGACCACGTCGCGCGGGAGCAGTTCGTTGACGAAGCGCTCCCCCTTGGCGTCGATGAGCAGCGCGCCCTCGCCGCGCACCGATTCGGAGATGAGAAAGCGCCGTCCCCGCCCCTCGGTGTACAGCGTGGTGGGGTGGATCTGAATGTAGTCGGCATGGTCGACGGCGACGCCGTACTTGAGGGAGAGGGCGAGCGCGTCGCCCGTGAGCAGGCGGAAGTTGGTGGACGAGCGGAAGAGCCCGCCGATGCCCCCCGTTGCGAGCACGGTGTGCCTTGCGTACACGGGATACACCTCCCCCGCGCTGCCCGCGAGCACGCCGCCGCAGCAGCCGCCCTCGTCCACGATGAGGTCGATGAGGGTGGTGTGCGGGCGCAGCTGAATGTTCTCCCGCTTTTTTGCCTCCTTCAACAGGTGCGAAGTGATCTCCTTGCCCGTGCAGTCCTCGTGAAAGACGATGCGGGGACGGGAGTGCGCCCCCTCGCGCGTGTAGGCGAGTTCCCCCTCCTCCGTGCGGGCAAAGCGCACGCCGAAGGAGAGCAGTTCGTTGATGGTGTCGCGCGAGTTCTCGATCATGCAGCGCACGGTGTCTGCGTTGTTCTCGTAGTGCCCCGCGCGCATGGTGTCCTCGAAATAGCTGTCGAAGTCCTTCTCGTCGTGCAACACGCAGATGCCGCCCTGCGCCAAAAAGGAGTCGCTCTCCTTGAGCCCTCCCTTTGCGATGACGAGCGCGCGCATCCCCTTGGGCAGGTGCAGGACACAGCTCAGCCCCGCCACGCCCGCGCCCACGACGAGCACGTCGTATTGTTGTGTTGCCTTATGTATCGTCATATCCTCTCCTGAGAAGCCGCCGTAAAACAATTACTCAACAGTATATCCGTTTGCGCCGCCGCTGTCAAGCTCTTCGCGGGCAGCACCCGTCACAGCGCAAGAAATTGGGCGAGCGCAGAGAGCTCTTCCCCCGTCTTGCGCAGGAAGTACGCCCGCACGAGGCGCAGCGCGCGCACGGTGCCGTCCTCCGAGCCTTCCCCGCCCCGCCCCGCCGCCTGCAACGCGCGGTAGGTACTCTCGCTGGCGGGCACGCCCTCCCCGCATTCCGCACACAGGAAGGTGCCCTCCTCCATGTCAAAGCGCATCCTGCCCGCGGGCACACCTCCGCACACGGGGCACGCCTCCGCCCGCACGGGATAGCCCGCCGCGGTGAGCGCCTTGCAAAAAAAGCGCAGCAGCGCGGGCGCGGGCGCGCCCGAACACATCTCTTTGAGCGCGTTCACCGCCGCAAGAAAGAGCGCGGGGCTCTCCATGCCCTCGAAGAGCAGCTTGTCGCACCCCTCGCACACGGCGACGGCGGCGTAGTAGGCGCCCACGTCCTCGCGCAGGGCGTAGAACCCGTCGTAGAGGGAGGCGCCCGTCACCGTGTTGCGCCCGCCCCGCTCGCTGAATACGTACTCCGCAAAGCAAAAAGGCTGCGCGGCAAACCTGAGTTTCGCGCCCGCCTTTTTCACCCCCTTCATGGAAGCGGTGAGCTTGCCGCGCTCTGCCGTGAACAGGGTGACGATCTTGTCGTTTTCGCCGTAGTCGACTGCCCTCAGCAGCAGCCCGTCCGCCTTGAATTGCATGGTCATAGCCTTTTGTACAGCATATAGTAGTGGAAATCGCCCGTCTCTTCAAACAGTCGCCACGCGATCTCCTTCGCGCTCTCGCCCTTCTCTTTTTTCACCTTCTGCCTCCGCGGGAACCAACCTTCCCACAGGCAGTATGCGGAGCGCAACAAAACTTATTCCTCCGTGCCGTAGCCGAACTCGCGGATGAGCCCCTCGCGGTCGCGCCAATCCTCCTTGACCTTGACGTACACGGTGAGGTACACCTTTGCGCCCAGGAACTTTTCCATATCCTGCCGCGCGAAGGAGGCGACCTCCTTGAGCGCCTTGCCCTGCTTGCCGATGAGAATTGCCTTGTGGTTGCGCTTTTCGCATACGATGTCGAGATTGACTTCGTACACGCCGTTCTCCTTCCGCTCGAAGATGTTCATGACGATGGCGATGCCGTGCGGGATCTCCTTGTCGTATTTGAGCAAGATCTTCTCGCGCATGATCTCCGCGACCATGAACTTTTCGCTGCGGTTGGAGACGACGTCCTCAGGGAAGAGCGCCTCGCCCTCGGGCAGGCGGGAGACGATCGCCTTTTTGAGCGCCGCAAGGTTTTGCCCCTTGCGCGCGGAGACGGGGTACACGTCTGCCTCCACGCCCGCCTCGCTCAGCCTGACCACGTCCTCGGGAATGCGCTCCTTGGGCATGATGTCGATCTTGGTGTAGGCGATGAGGGCGGGCACGTCGCCCGTGATGTACTTCTTCATCAGCTCCACGTCCTCGTCCTTGATGCCCTGGTGCCCGTCGTGCACGAAGAGCAACAGATCGACGCTGCCCGACGCCGTGTCCGTGGTGCGCATCATCCACTCGGTGAGTGCGTTGCGCTGTTTATAGATGCCGGGGGTATCGACGAATACGATCTGATAGTCCTCCCCGTTTGCGATGCCCAAAATGCGATCGCGCGTCGTCTGCGGCTTGGGCGAGACGATGGCGACCTTCTCCCCCACCAACACGTTGATGAGCGTGCTCTTGCCCGCGTTTGCCCTGCCGATGACGGCTACCGTTCCGCTTCTCATTGCTCCCTCCCAAGATCAAGCCGACGCATGATCTTCTCCTCTTTCTCGCGCATCTCGCGCCTGTCCTCTTCCCGTTCGTGGTCATACCCCAGGCAGTGCAGCAAACCGTGCACGGCGAGGTAGTAAAGTTCGCGCTCGAAGGAGTGCCCGTACTCCTCCGCCTGTTCGCGCGCCCGCTTTTCGCAGATGACGATGCTGCCCAGATACAGCGTGCCCTGCTCCATGTCCAGGCAGTCGCGGTGTTCCTTCTTGCGGATGCGCCTGCCCTTGATGCCGTCCATGGCGGGGAAACTCAACACGTCCGTCACGCGGTCGATTCCCCGCTCGCGCGCGTTGACGGCGCGGATCTCCTCCTCGGAGACGAGCCAGATCTCTGCGGAGAGCTTCGCTCCCTTCCATGCACCCTTCATGGCGCGGGCGAGGCGGGCAAGCCCCTCCTTGGGAAGATCGGAATCGAATACGATCACTTCTTCTCCTCCTCTTCGTCCTCCACCGCCTTGTGCTCGCGGTTGAAGCGGATGGCGGGGTATTTGACGCGGTGATGGTGCACGCCGGAGAGCGCCTCCACGATGGTCTCCTTGATGACGGTGAGCTCCTTGAGCGTGATATCACATTCGCTGAACTGATCGAGATCCATGCGCTCCTCGATGATGCCGCGCACCACCCGCTCCACGTTGGCAGGCGAGCGGTCTTGCAGCGCGCGGGCTGCCGCCTCGGACGCGTCTGCGATCATGAGAATGGCGGCAATGCGCGTTCTCGGCGTGGGGCCGAGGTAGGAGTAGTCCTTCACGTCCACGTCCCCGCCCGAGAGCTTCATCGCCTTGTTGTAGAAGAACTTGATGGGCATGGTGCCGTGGTGTTCGCGCGCCACGTCTGCAAAGATCTCGGGAAGGTGCGCCGCCGTGATGAGCTCGTACCCGTCCGTCGCGTGCGAGCGGATGATGTCGGCGGAGAGCTCTGGGGTGAGCTCGTCGTGCACGTTGTAGTCCGTTTGGTTCTCCGTAAAGCAGTCCGGCTGCTTGAGCTTGCCCACGTCGTGATAGTACCCCGAGGCACGCGCGAGCTCTGCATTTTCGCCGATGGCGACGGCGCACGTTTCGGCGAGGTGCGCCACGATGAGCGAGTGGTTGAAGGTGCCGGGCGCCTCCTTTTTCAGGCGCACGAGAATGGGCGCCGTGGTGCTCGTGACTTCGCGCAGGCGGAATACGGTGAGCTTGTTAAAGACGCGCTCCAGAATGGGCAGCAGCGCGAGCGCCAGCACGGCGGAGAGCACGCAGCCCAGCACCGAATAGCCCACGGAGGCGATGATCTCGATCCAATTTTCGTAGGCGGTGGGGATCTTCAAGAGCAGCACGATGAACGCCGTGGGAATGGCGATGAGGCAGCCCGTGATGAGCACGCCCAGCCGCGTCTTGACGCGCGCCGCCGCAAAGACGGCGAAGGTGCCGCACACGAAGATGAGCAGCAGCGAGAAGTAGTATGCGTTGCCCGCCTCCAGCGAGGAGTATGCGTCCGTGAAGATATCGATGACGAACATGAGCATCGCAAAGACGAAGTTGAGCAGCACCGCCTGCCTGCGGTTGAAGAGAAAGACGAACACGAAGGAGAGCAGCGCCATGGGGCGGGCATAGATGTTCACATACCTGCCAAAGACGAAGTTGAGCACGACGGCGAGCGTGAGCGCAGAAAAGACGAGCACGCTGTTGCGCGTCTGCATAAAGAACTTCTTGTCCTCAAAGTAGAAGTAGTAGTAGACGATGCTGTACAGGAAAAAGCTGCTCACGATGAGCATGAGGATCCTGGGGACGTTTTCGTTGAAGTACGTCTTCCACGCGTTTCCGTGCGTGAGCACGATCATCACGAGAACGAGTATCATGAGCACGATATAGCACGCAGCAAAGACGAGCGCACTCCCCACGAGGCGGCGCTTACTGATGCGTTTGCCTTCCTTTTCTTCTGCAATACTCATTGCCTTCTCCTTGAATGTTTGCCTTGCAAGCTGTTATTTGCGCTTTGCCGCCGTCTCGTACGCCCGCACGATGCGCATGACGAGCGGGTGCCGCACCACGTCGCGCGCGGTGAGCGTGCAGACGGCGATGCCCTCCACCCCCTTGAGAATGGTGACGGCGTGCTTGAGCCCGCTCATCTTGCCCTCGGGAAGGTCTGTCTGCGTCAGATCGCCCGTGACGACCATCTTGCTGTTTTCCCCGAGACGGGTGAGGAACATCTTCATCTGTTCGCGCGTGGCGTTCTGCGCCTCGTCGAGAATGACGAAGGCGTTGGAGAGCGTTCTCCCGCGCATATACGCAAGGGGCGCCACCTCGATCGCGCCCTTTTCCATGAGTTTTTGGTAGGTCTCCAGCCCGAACATCTCCTGCAACGCGTCGTACAGCGGGCGCAGGTAGGGATCGACCTTGGTCTGAAGATCGCCCGGCAAAAAGCCCAGCTTTTCGCCCGCTTCCACGGCGGGGCGGGTGAGAATGATCTTCTCCACCTCCTTGCCCTTGTACGCCGCCACCGCGAGGCAGACGGCAAGGTAGGTCTTGCCCGTGCCCGCAGGCCCCACGCCGAAGGTGACGGTGTGCTTGCGCACGGCGGAGACGTATTCCTGCTGCCCCACCGTCTTGCACTTGACGGGCTTGCCGCGGGAGGAGATGGCGACGACGTCCTTCATCACGCCCGAAATATCCCCCGCATGCCCCTCGCGCGCAAGTTCGATGCAGTAGAGGAGATTGCTCTTGTCGATGCGCTCCCCCGCCTCTGCGATGGCGAGCAGGCTCTTTACCACCTCCGCGCCCACGCGCACGTTCGCCCCCTCGCCCGAGAAGGAGATGTTCGTCCCCTCCACGCGGAAGGAGAGCGAAAGCTCGCGCGCGACGATCTCAATGTTCTCGTCGAATACGCCCAATACCCGCTGGAGCTTGTCCAGCGAACCTGTTTCTACCGTAGCCGTGCTTTCCGTAGCCGTTCCTCCGTCATGCGAGGTTACTGTTGGCGGCGCACAGGGAGATCCCCTCCGCGTACCAGCCTCTCTCGCGTTTTTCCAACTGTATTTGAATGATATTGCCAAAGTCGAGCGCCGCCTGCGCCCGCACCTGCGTCTCCTCTTGCAGCGCGTATTCCTGCGCAAAGGGAACGCGCAAGAGCGCCCGCGCAATGACGACGTTCCCCGCCCCGCACGAGACGAGCACGCCGCCCGCCTCCACGCGCTCCCCCACCGCAACGCGCGGCGTACCGCGCACGATGAGGAGCTCTTCCACGATGCCGCCGCGGGGCGCTGTAAGATCGCCCTGCGTGAGGGGAAGTGCGTCGCCGCTCACTTCCACCGTGATCGTGACAACGCCGCCCCGCCCGTTCACCGCGCAATAGCTCACGCGGGGAAGTGCAAGCACCTGCTGCGCAACGCGCCCGCCCGACTTGGGCAGGGGGGCCAGCAGGGTGACGCCCTGTTCGCGCAGGATCGCGCAGATCTCCTGCCGATAGTATGCGCCGCTGCCCACGATCTCGATACGCAGAACGCGGCTCTCGAAGAAGAGGACGAGCGCGAAGAAGAGCGCTGCGCCCGCGAGCAGCCCCGCCGCCCGCCGCGCAAAACGGAGGGCGCGCACCCCACCGAGCGGGCGCACCTTTTTCACATTATAACACGAACTGCGCAAAATTGCAAAAACTTTTTTCACGTCTTTGCAGGCGACTTGCAGCGCGAGCACGTTTTTTTGCAGCAGGCGGGCGGAACGCACCTGTGCGCCCGCGCGCTTCACCCGCTCGATGGCGGCGTGCGGGGAGAGCGTTTCCAGCACCAATTCATACCGCGCCATGCTCCCCTCCCCCGCGCGACACGCTTAAAATGCGCCCGCGCACCGCGAGATCTCCCCCGCAGTAGCGGGCAAGGCGCAGCCCCTCGCCCACGATCTCCACCTCCCCCTCTCTTCCCGCAAGGCGGATGAGGCGATCGGAAAAGGCGAGCAGTTTTTTCACGTTGGAAAAGTACCCGCCCCCGCCGTCCACCACGGTGTATTGGACGCGGGAGAAGTTGACGGAGGCGCCCAGCGCGCGCACGATCTCAAAGAACAGTCCCATATCCCCCTATTTTATGCGCGAAGCGCGCCGTTTAGGACGCGCGCGGGGCAGGTGTTCCCGTTCTCCGTTCATGAAAAAACGGGACGCACGCGGCGTCCCGTTCCTTATTTTGTATCGTTCGCGATCAAAGCTCTGCGAAGTACTTGATGGTGCGAACCATCTGGCTGGTGTAAGAGTTCTCGTTGTCGTACCAGGAAACGACCTTGACGAGCGTCGTGCCGTCGCCCATGGGCATGCACTTCGTCTGCGTAGCGTCGAAGAGCGAGCCGTAGGTGATGCCGATGATGTCGGAGGAGACGAGCTCCTCTTCCGTGTAGCCGAAGGAAGCGGAAGCAGCGTCCTTCATCGCCTTGTTGACGGCGTCCTTATCCACGTCTGCATCGACGATGGCGATGAGCTGGGTAAGCGAACCGGTGGGAACGGGCACGCGCTGAGCGCAGCCGTCGAGCACGCCGTTGAGTTCGGGAATGACAAGGCCGATCGCCTTTGCAGCGCCCGTGGAGTTGGGCACAACGTTGACAGCGGCAGCGCGCGCACGGCGAAGGTCACCCTTGCGGTGAGGGCCGTCGAGCACCATCTGGTCGCCCGTGTAAGCGTGGATGGTGGTCATGTAACCCTTCTTGATCTTGGCGAGCTTGTTGAGCGCGTTCGCCATGGGAGCAAGGCAGTTGGTCGTGCAGGAAGCAGCGGAGATGATGGTGTCTTCCTTCTTGAGCGTCTTCTCGTTGACGGAGAACACGACGGTGGGAAGATCGTTGCCCGCGGGAGCGGAGATGACGACCTTCTTTGCGCCTGCGTCGATGTGCGCCTGGCTCTTCGCCTTGGAGGTGTAGAAGCCCGTGCACTCCAGAACGACGTCTACGCCGATCTCGCCCCAGGGAAGGTTCTTCGCGTCCTTCTCTGCGTAGATCTTGATGGTCTTGCCGTCCACCGTGATGGTGCCTGCCTCGTCGTCTGCGCAGACGGTGTCTGCAAGTGCGTATCTGCCCTGAGCAGAATCGTACTTGAGCAGGTGTGCCAGCATCTTGGGGCTGGTGAGGTCGTTGATCGCAACGATCTCATACCCTGCAGCGCCGAACATCTGACGGAACGCAAGGCGGCCGATGCGCCCGAATCCGTTGATCGCAACTCTTACATTTGCCATGATAAACTTTCCTCCGAAATTTTTGCGTGCGCGTTGCGCCGCTTTTTCTACCGTAGATATTGTAGCACACTTTTTATAGTTCGTCAATGATTTTTTCAAATTTTTCCGTTTTCCCGCCCTTTTGCCGATTTCGCCAAATTTTGCACGAATTTCCTTGAAAGGGTATTGCTTTTTCGCGCGAAAAGAATTATAATAGGAAAAAACAATTATCGGAGGATTTGTTATGCCCTTAGTTACAACCAAGGAAATGTTCGAGAAGGCGTACAAGGGCGGCTATGCCGTCGGTGCGTTCAACGTGAACAACATGGAGATGATCCAGGCGATCGTGGAGGCAGCCAACGAGTGCCGCTCCCCCGTCATTTTGCAGGTTTCCGCCGGTGCGAGAAAGTACGCGAACCCCGTGTATCTGCGCCACCTCGTAGAGGCTGCCGTGGAGACGACGGATATTCCCATCGCGATGCACCTTGACCACGGCGCAGACTTCGACATCTGTAAAGCGTCCATCGACGGCGGCTTCACCTCCGTGATGATCGACGCCTCCTCCAAGCCTTGGGAGGAAAACATCGCCCTCACGAAGAAGGTCGTCGAATACGCGCACGACCACGGCGTGGTGGTCGAGGCAGAGCTGGGCAAGCTCGCGGGCATCGAGGACGACGTGAAGGTGGAGGCGCACGACGCCATGTTCACCTCGCCCGACGAAGTGGAGGAATTCACCACGAGAACGGGGTGCGATTCCCTCGCCATCGCCATCGGCACCAGCCACGGCGCATACAAGTTCAAGCCCGGTCAGGATCCCAAGCTGCGCATCGATATCCTTGAAGAGATCGGTCGCCGCCTGCCCGGTTTCCCCATCGTTCTGCACGGCGCGTCCTCCGTTCCGCAGGAGCAGGTTGCCATCGTCAACCAGTTCGGCGGCTCCATGCCCAACGCCATCGGCATTCCCGAGAGCGAGCTGAAGAAGGCTGCGGCGCTCGCCGTGTGCAAGATCAACATCGACTCCGACCTGCGCGTTGCTTTCACGGCAGCCATCAGAAAGCACCTTGCGGAGAACCCCTCTCACTTTGATCCCCGCCAGTACCTGGGCGACGCGAGAGTCAACATGAAGGAGATGGTCAAGCACAAGATCATCAACGTGCTCGGTTCTGCGAACAAGGCATGACGCTTTGAAAAAGAGACGGCGTTCCGCTTGGAACGCCGTTTTTTCATGTGCTTTGCCATAGCAAAAGAAAGACACCTGCCCGCGGGCAGGTGTCTTTGCGCGATCGGGCGCGCTTTACTTTTGCTTGTTGGTGAAGGCGAGGATCTGATCGGTATTGCCGAAGATGAGCAGCTGGTCGCCCTCCTGAAATACGTAGTCGGCGGAGAGCGTGTAGATGATCTTGCCGCTGTTTTTGATGGTGAGGATGTTCATGCCGTACTTGCCGCGCGGGTTGACTTCGATGAGCGTCTTTTTCAGCCACTTCTTGGGCACGGCGAGCTCGAAGATGGCGTAGTCCGCGTCCAGGTCGATATAGTTGATGACGTTGTCCGAATTTAAGCGCACGGCGAGCTTTTCTGCAATATCTGCGTCGGGATAGATGACCTCGTCCGCCCCCACGCGCAGCAGGAACTTGCGCTGGATCTCCGTGGTGGCGCGGGAGATGACCTTCTTCGCGCCGCAGTCCTTCAGGTTGGACGTGATCTCGAGCGAGGCCTGGAAGTCCTCGCCGATGGCGACGACGCAGGCGTCGAAGGACGGGATGTCCATCGTCTCAAGATTGTCGATGCTCATGCAGTCGGCAATGAGCGCGTTGGTGTAGCGGGGCGCGAGCTTGTTGATGAGTTCCTCGTTCTTGTCCACGATCATCACGTCGCTGCCCATTTCGATGAGCTGTTCGCCGAGCGTACGCCCGAATTTTCCCATTCCGATAAGAAGTACCGATATCATAATTCCCTCCCGAGCCGCACGCGGCTCTTTCTTTCAAATGATCAGCCGATGAACACGTTGTCGATGGGACGGCGCACCGCCGCCTCACTCTTCTTGCTGCGCTTGAGCGCGAGCGCGAAAGTGAGCACCCCCACCCGCCCCAGATACATGAGCAGGGTGAGAATGAGTTTGGACGCAATGCCCAGCGTGGGTGTGAGCGCCATGGAGAGCCCCACCGTGCCGATGGCGGAGACGACTTCGAACATGACCGCCGCAAAGGGGGCGTTGGCGTCCGGCTCGATGGCGTTGATGGCGAGCACCGCCACCATGACGATGGTGAGGTACGCCGCGAAGATGGCGAGCGCCTGCCCCACGAGCGCATCGTCGATGCGGCGCTTGCCGATGGTGACGTCCCGCTTGCCGCGCATGAAGGAGACCATACCTACCATGATGACGGCGAAGGTGCTTGCCTTGATGCCGCCGCCCGTAGAGCCCGAGCACGCGCCGATGAACATGAGGATGATCATGAGCATACTGCCGCTGTTGGAGAGCGTTTCGGGCGGGGTGGTGAAGAAGCCCGCCGTGCGCGCCGTGACCGAGTTGAAGAAGGAGCACAGCAGCTTATCCCCAAAGGAGTAGCCCTCGTAGCAGGGGTTGTTCCACTCAAAGAGCAGGAAGAGCGCCGTGCCCGCCACGACGAGGATGAGCGTCATGGTGAGGGCGAGACGGGTGTAGAAGGTGAACTTCCTGGGATTGCCCTTGCAGTCGAAGATGTCCCCCCACACGAAGAAGCCCAGCCCGCCGATGATGATGAGCAGCGAGATGACGATGGATACGAGCGGATCGGTGGCGTAGTCCACGAGCGACTGCCCGCTCAAGCCCACGATGTCAAAGCCCGCGTTGCAGAACGCCGTGATGGAGTGGTACACGCCGTACCACACGCCAAGTCCGCCGTATTCGGGCACGAAGCGGATCATGAGCAGCAGCGCGCCCACGAGCTCGATGATGAGGGTGCCCACGAAGATGCGGCGCACCAGCTTGCGCACGTTGTGCACGCCGCTTCCCCCCATCGACTGCGACATGACGGTGCGGGTGTACAGATCCAGCCCGCCCCCCTTGATCGCCATGAGGATGAGCGTTGCGAAGGTGGTAAAGCCCAGCCCGCCCGTCTGCACCAGGATGAGGATGACGATCTTGCCGAATACATTCCAATGCACCCCCGTCACCACGGGCGTGAGCCCCGTGACGCAGGTCGCCGAAGTCGACGTGAAGAGCGCGTCGACAAAGCTCGTCCACTTCCCCGACGCGGAGGCGATGGGAAGGGAGAGCAAAAATGCGCCGAGGAGTATGAGAAGCAGGTACCCCAACGCGAGGTACCGCCACACACTCATTCTGCGCCTGCCTTTGCACTTCATACTTCTCTCCCAAGGCGTACAGCCTTCAACGAGCCTATCCTACCACACCTGCCCGATGATGTCAACCGTTTGAGGGGGCGCAAAAAAACAAGGGAGCGGGAAAGCCCCGCTCCGTTACTGTTTGTTTTTGACTTTCATGAGGCGCACGACGGCGGCGCGCTCGTTCTCGTCCAGCTTTGCCTTGATGTACTTGATGGTCTCCTCAAGCTGCGGGATCATCACGTATTCGAGGGCGTTGACGCGGCGCTTGTTGCGCTCGATCTCGGCTGCGAGCAGCCGCACGCTCTTTTCCACCTCGGCAAGGCGCACCATCTTGGGCAGCAGCGCGGAGGCGTGTGCCACCGCGTCGTCCGCTTCGCTGGTGATCTCGGGCAGGGCGTAGGGCAGCCCTCCCTCCCCCTTCTCGCGCAGGGAGACTTTGGGCACGGGAACGCCCATGATGCTCTGGGACGCGCACTCCGCCTCCACCGCAGCGGCGGGCATGGAGAACGCCGCCTCCGCACGGTAGAGCGGGATGAGGGCGCGCGCCGTGGAAAAGCGGCGCAGGCAGGCGGCGAGTTCCTCCTCCACCTCCTCGCGCAGACGCTTGTTCTCGCGGATGATCACCGTGAAGCGGCGCACCATCTCGTCCGACTTATCCTTGAGTAGTTTGTGTCCCCGCACCGCCGTATTCAGCCGCGCCTTTAAGCGCTTGAGCTCCATACGCGTGGGGTTGACGTTGAGTCTTGCCATAATTTATTTGCCCAAATATTTGTCGAGGTATTCCTCGCGAATGCGCTTGAGTTCGCTGCGGGGCAGGATCTTGAGCAGCTTCCAGCCCAGATCGAGCGTCTCCTCCACCGTTCTGTCCTTCTCAAAGCCCTGGTTGACGTATTCGCGCTCGAACGCCTCTGCGAACACGGCGTACTGCTTATCCGATTCGGACAGCGCCGATTCGCCGAGGATGGCGGAGAGCTCCTTGCACTCCTTGCCGCGCGCATACGCCGCGAAGAGCTGGTTCATGGTGTCGGCATGGTCCTCGCGCGTCTTGTTCTTGCCGATGCCCTTGTCCTTCAGACGGGAGAGGGAG
>CALVTZ010000027.1 GCA_944363255.1 uncultured Clostridia bacterium | reverse complement strand
GAACGAGCTGGGCGGCGTCAAGAGCTATGTGCTCCCCGACGGCGTGGGCGGAAGATTTTCCGAACTCTGCCCCGTGGGGCTGCTTCCCGCAGCCGTGCTCGGGCTGGACATCAAGACGCTGCTCAAGGGCGCTGCCTACATGGACAAGCTCGCCAAGTCCTCCGACTACAAGAAGAACCCCGCGCTGCTCTCCGCGCTGCTGCAATACGCCGCCATGCAGGACGGCAAGAACATCGGCGTCATGATGCCCTACTCCGACAACCTGCGCTTTGTATCCGATTGGTACGCGCAGCTGTGGGCGGAGTCGCTGGGCAAGAACGTCACCCTCGACGGCACCCCCTGCAACGTCGGTCAGACGCCCGTGAAGGCGCTTGGCGTTACCGACCAGCACTCGCAGGTGCAGCTGTACACCGAAGGCCCCTACGACAAGGTGGTCACCTTCCTCTCCGTAGACAGCTACAAGGAGAAGTCCCCCATCCCGCACGGCTGTGAGAACATTCCCGACGTCTCCTTCCTGGGCGGCCACACGATGGAAGAGCTCATTCAGGCGGAGAACAAGGCGACGGCGTACGCGCTCACCAAGGCGGGCAGACTCAACTACACCATCACCCTGCCCGAGGTAAACGAATTTACGATGGGACAGCTGCTCTTCCTCTTCGAGCTGCAGACGGCTTACGCGGGCGCAATGTTCAACATCAACACCTTCAATCAGCCCGGCGTGGAAGCGGGCAAGAAGGCGACCTTCGCCCTGCTCGGCAAGCCCGGCTATGCAGAGCAGAAGGCAGAGCTGGACAAGGCCGCAAGCGATCCCGCTTACGTGGTATAACAAAATAACAGAACGCGCCCCGCTTTCCCAATGGAAAGCGGGGCGCTTTATTTTACATACGTATTACTGTTCGCGGTACAATTTGGCGAGCCCGCCCTCCGACGTCTCGCGGTATCTGCCCAGAAGATCGCGCCCCGTCTCATACATCGTCTGAATGATGGTGTCGAGGGAGACTTTGCGCGTGTACGTTAAAAAGTTGGCGATGTTCACGGCGTTGATGGCGCGCATGGCAGCCACGGCGTTGCGCTCGATGCAGGGGATCTGCACCAGCCCCTTCACGGGATCGCACGTCAGCCCGAGGTGGTGTTCCATTGCGACTTCCGCCGCATACTCGATCTGCTCGATCTCCATGTCGAAGAGCTGCGCAAGCCCCGCCGCAGCCATGGAGCAGGCGCTGCCGATCTCCGCCTGGCAGCCGCATTCCGCCCCGCTGATGGAGGCGTTCGTCTTGATGAGATTGCCCACGAGCCCCGCCGTCGCCAGGGCGCGCACGATGGCGTCGTCCGAATACTTGTGCTTCTTTTGCATATAGTAGAGCACGGCGGGCAGCACCCCGCACGCCCCGCAGGTGGGCGCGGTGACCACCGTTCCGCCCGCAGCGTTCTCCTCCGCCACGGCAAAGGCGTAGGCGCACACCATGCGGTTTTCCTCGATCTCCGCCGTCTCGCCGATGTGCTTGCTGCGGAAGAGGTGGCGCGCCTTGCGCAGCACGTGCAGCCCGCCCGGAAGCTCCTCCTCCTTGGCAGAGAGCCCCGCCTTGACGGTGCGCTTCATCTGCGCCCACACCTCCCGAAGGTACTCCTCGATGCTCGGCTCCACGGAAAAGACGTACTCTGCAAGCGTCATCTCCTGTTCGGTGACGTATGCCTTGATCTCCTCAAAGCAATTCAGGGGGTACACCTCGGGCGTGTCGCACAAGTCCTCCCCCTCAAAGACGACGCGCCCGCCGCCCACCGAGAAGGCGGTGTGCCGCCCCACTTCCCGCGCACCCTCCCGCGCCACAAAGTGCATGGTGTTGGGGTGGGGAAGCCCCGTCGTCGTGCGGTCGAACACGATCTCGCTCCCCTCGCCCAGCACGCGGCGCAACACGCGGTCGGTGCCGTGTCCCTCGCCCGTGAGCGCGAGCGAGCCGAAGAGCGTGACGGTAAAGCGTGCGGCGGGATAGAGCGCCTTCATGGTCTCCGCCGCCCGCTCCACGCCCATGGTGTGCGAGCTGGAGGGCCCCGTGCCGATGCGATAAAGTTCGGTCAAAGATTTCATAGATACTCCGTTTTTTCCACCGCATATTCTAACACCAATTTGCCCCGCCGTCAATCGTGCTGCGCGAAAAAAATAAAAAAGACCGCATCCCCTGCGGTCTTTCGTGTGACGTTGTACTTACTTTGCACCCGTGCGGCGGAACACGCCCACGATGGTCTTGAAGATGATCTTGATATCCAGCCCGATCGAGCAATGATCGACATAGTAAAGCTCCAGCTTTTGCCGCTCGCCGCTCTCGTAGGAACAGTTGCTGCGCCCGTTCGCCGCCCACCAGCCGATCATGCCGGGCTTGACGGAGAGCAACTTTTGCGCGTCCTTCCCGTACTTCTCCTCCACCTCTTGCTTCATGAGCGGGCGCGGCCCGATGACGGAGATACTGCCGATGAAGATCGCCCATACGTTGGGCAGCTCGTCCAGCGACGTCTTGCGCAAAAACGCGCCCAGCTTGGTGATGCGCGGATCGTTGTCGATCTTGTACTCGCGGCGGTACTGCTCGAGCTGTTCGGGCGTGAGCATCTCCTCCAGCTTGTCCGCATTCTTCTTCATGCTGCGAAATTTTGGAATGTAGATGACCTTGCCGTTCTTGCCCACGCGCGGATGGCGATAGAACACCTTGCCGCCGTCGCTGCACTTGACCGCGATGGCGAGGATGAGATACAGCCAGCTGAAGATGATGAGGAACAGCCCCGAGGAGAAGATGTCAAAGGTGCGCTTGACAAAGCGATAGCACCCGTAACGAAATCCCCTGCGCGGCGTGAACGCCCTCTCCTGCTCCTGCTGCGCCGTCTCGACTGATTCAACTGCATGTTCCGCGCGCTCCTGCTGCGCCCTCTCAACCACTTCCGCCGCACTCTCCTGCTGCGGCGCGGGGACGCCCGTCCCCTCCACGTTCTCTTGTTCTTCCATTGACCTCATTCCCTATGAATATGCGCAGAATGCGCATTTTGTACCCGCATTATAGCACAGCGGGAGCGAAGCTGTCAAACGCTTTCCCGCCCCGCGCGCCCGCCGCATTGCACAAAAAAACGCCCCGCGCGGGGGCGCTTTTTGTATTTTTTACAGTTTGACCAGCGTGAGCGTGACCTTGTCGCCGTTGATCTCCAGCGCCTTGGTGAAGCCCTCTGCGCTGCCCTCGTGTACCTGTTCTGCGAGAACGTCCTGCGAAAAGCTGCCCATGTCCAGCATTCTCTTCGCCCTGCCCTCTGCCGCGTAATACACCGCGATGCGGTCGGTCACTTCAAAGCCCGCCTCCTTTCTCATCGTCTGGATCTTGGAGACGATCTCGCGCGTGCAGCCCTCGTCGAGCAGCTCCTCCGTGAGGCGGGTATCCAGCGCGACGGTGACGCCGCGGTCTGCCGCGGAGACGTACCCTTCCTTAGACTGCGTGAAGATCTGCAGATCCTCCTCAAACAGCACCACGTCGCCGCCCGCAAGGTGTGCGGTGTAGCTGCCGCCCCCGCGCACCGCGGAGACGACCTCGCCGCCGTTGCAGCTGGTGAGGAAGGCGGTGATCTCCTTGAGCTGCTTGCCGTACTTGGGGCCGAGCGTGCGCAGCTGCGGTTTGAGCACGTAGCTCACGAGCGCGTCCGCCCCCTCTGCATAGGAGAGCTTCTTGACGTTGAGCTCGTCGAGGGCGATCGCCGCAAGCTCCTCGGGAAGGTGTGCCCGATCGCTCGCCACGATCATTTCCGAAAGGGGCTGGCGGTTCTTGAGGTTGCCCGCGTTGCGCGCCGCTCTGCCCAGCACCACCACGGTGAGCACTTCGTCCATGCCCGCCTCCAGCGCGCCGTCGATATACTCCTCTTCCGCCTTGGGGAAGGCGCAAAGATGCACCGATTCGGGCTCCTGCGGGAAGAATGCGGGCACGAGGTTTTGATACATCATCTCCGCCATGAAGGGGGTGTAGGGCGCGGTGAGCTTGGCAAGTGTCACGAGCACGTGATAGAGTGTGGTGTACGCCGCCGCCTTGTCCTCCGTCATGCGGTCTCCCCAATAGCGGTCGCGCCCGCGGCGCACATACCAGTTGGAGAGCACGTCCGAGAAGTCCTGAATGGCGCGCGCGCTGTCCGTAATGTTGTACGCAGCGAGCATCCCGTCCACATCCTTGACGAGCGTGTTCAGCTTGGAGAGCACCCACTTGTCCATGAGGGTGAGTTTGCACGACTTCAGATCGTACTTTGCAGGATCGTAGCCGTCGATCTCCGCGTACAGGGTGAAGAAGGCGTAGCTGTTCCACAGCGTGCCCTGGAACTTGCGCTGCGCCTCGCTCACCGCCTCCGCGCCGAAGCGGGAAGGGATCCAGGGGGCGCTGTTCGTGTAGAAGTACCAGCGCACCGCGTCTGCGCCCTGCTTGTCGAGCACGCTCCAGGGATCGACGACGTTGCCCTTGTGCTTGCTCATCTTCACGCCGTCCTTGTCGTTGACGTGCCCGAGCACGATGCAGTTTTTGAAGGGCGCGCGCCCGAAGAGCAGCGTGGAGATGACGAGCAGCGTATAGAACCAGCCGCGCGTCTGATCGACCGCCTCCGAGATGAAGTCTGCGGGGAAGGTCTCCTCAAAGAGATCCTTGTTTTCAAAGGGATAGTGGTACTGCGCAAAGGGCATGGAGCCCGAATCGAACCAGCAGTCGATGACCTCGGGCGTGCGCTTCATGCTGCCGCCGCACTTGGGACAGGTGCAGGTGAGCGCGTCGAGGTAGGGACGGTGCAATTCCACGTCCCCCGCCACGCCGCACTTCTCCTTGAGCTCCTGCTTGGAGCCGATGACCTGCTTTTCGCCGCACCCTTCGCACACCCAAACGGGAAGCGGCGTTCCCCAATAGCGGTCGCGCGAAAGCCCCCAATCGATGACGTTTTCAAGGAAGTTGCCCATGCGCCCTTCCTTGATGGTCTCGGGCATCCAATTGACGGCGCGGTTGTTTGCGATGAGCTGCTCCTTCACCGCCGTCGTCTTGACGAACCACGAGGAGCGCGCATAGTACATGAGCGGGGTATCGCACCGCCAGCAGTGCGGATAGTCGTGCTCGAAGGGAATGGTCTTGAACAGCTTGCCCTGCTCTTTGAGCAGCTTCAAAATGACGGGGTCCGCCTTCTTGATGAACAGGCCCTCCAGCTCGGGGCAGCGCGCGTCGAACTTGCCCTGCTCGCCCGCCATTGCAACGACGGGCAGCCCGTATCTTTGCCCCACGTTATAGTCGTCCTGACCGTACGCGGGCGCAATGTGCACGACGCCCGTGCCGTCCGTGAGCGTGACGTAGGTGTCGCACACCACGTAGTACGCCTTCTCGCGGAAGCTGCCCACGGCGTAGGGAAGCAGGGGCTCATACTCCGTGCCCTCATACTCCTTGCCCGTGCGCTTTTCCACCACGGTGTATTCTGCAAAGAACTTCTCGACGAGCGCCTCGGCGAGAATGTAGCGGACGCCCTCCGCCTCGATCTCCACGTACGTCTCGTTGGGGTTCATACACAGCGCCACGTTGGAGGGAAGCGTCCAGGGCGTGGTCGTCCAGGCGAGGATGAAGGTATTCTCCCTCCCCTTTACCTGAAAGCGCGCCACGCAGGAATTTTCCTTGACCAGCTTATACCCCTGCGCCACCTCGTGCGAGGAGACCGCCGTGCCGCAGCGCGGGCAGTAGGGAACGATCTTGTGCCCCTTGTACAAAAGCCCCTTCTTGTCGATCTCCTTGAGCGCCCACCACACCGACTCGATATAGTCGTCGTGATAGGTGACGTAGGGCGCGTCCATATCCACCCAATAGCCCACGCGGTCGCTCATCTTGCGCCACTCGTCCGTGTACTTCCACACCGACTCCTTGCACTTGTTGATAAAGGGCTCGATGCCGTACTTTTCGATGTCCTGCTTGCCGTCCATGCCGAGCAGTTTTTCCACTTCCAGCTCGACGGGCAGCCCGTGCGTATCCCAGCCCGCCTTGCGCAGAACGTGCTTGCCCTTCATCGTCTGATAGCGGGGGATGATGTCCTTCATCACGCGCGTGAGGATGTGCCCGATGTGCGGCTTGCCGTTTGCCGTGGGGGGGCCGTCGAAGAAGGAGAACTCCTCCCCGCCCTCGTTCTTTTCCACAGACTTTTCAAAGATCTTGTGCTCCTTCCAGAACGCGATGATCTCCTTTTCGCGCTCGACGAAGTTGAGCGACGTGTCTACCTTCTTGTACATGGATGCCTCCTGTGTCTTGTTCGAAAAATAAAGAAGCCACCGTATTTTGGATAAAATACGATGACTTTATAACCACCAAAACATACTAACATACGCCGCTTCGGATAACGGGCAGCGGATCCCGTGCGAGGTTACTCTGTTCCCCCCGCAGGCACGAGCGGTGATACCCTTGCGCCGCCCGCCTCCCCCTTTCACCAAAACGGGGGCTCTCTGTGCGCGCAGCAAGCGCAGGACGCGTCCTCTCTTGACGCCGTATTCTTTTTTTTATTATATCCGCTCGCGCGGAAAATGTAAAGCGATTTTGCGCACTTTCTCTGCCCTATACGAAGAGGATGAGCATTCCCACGAGCACGCCCACGAGCACCGCCATGGCGGGCGCCTTGGAGCGCCACATGAGGATGGACTCGGGCAGAAGTTCGCCAAAGACGACGTACAGCATCGCACCGCTCGCAAAGCTGAGCGAGATGGCAAGCCCGATGGGGCTGAGCGTGCCGAGGTAGTAGCCCAGCATGGCGCCCAAGATGGTGGGCGCGCCCGTGAGCGCGGTGATCAAGGTTGCCTTCACCCTGCCCATGCCGCCCGCGACGAGGGGAACGGCGACGGACATCCCCTCCGGAATGTTGTGCAGCCCGATGATGATGCCCATCGTAAGCCCGCTGCGCCCCGAGGTCGCAACGTCGTTTGCGTAGGACGCGCCGATGACCATGCCCTCGGGAAAGTTGTGCAGCGCGATGGCGAACGCCATCACCAGCCCCGCGATGAACAGGCTGCGGCGGGACTTCTGCTCGCCCGTGCGCGCGTACTCCCGCTTGTGCTCTTCGAGGTGATCGCTGTGAATGAGCTCGGAGAGCTGATCGGCGGTCTTGGGGTGCTTCTTATCGATATGCTCCACCTGCGGGTTGGCGCGGTAGTCGATAAAGGCGTTGAGCAGATAGATGAGCGCGTACCCGCCCAGCGTGACGCCGATGACGAGAAAGACGTGCCCCACCGAATCGGGCGCCTGTCCGATGGCGTCTGCAAGCAGGTCAAAAAAGACGACGGCGAGCATGACGCCCGCGGCAAAGCTCAACAGCAGGCTTACGATCTTTTCTGAATTGCGCGTGAACAGCGAGCCCGCAAGCCCGCCCAAACCCGTTCCCACCACTCCGGCGATCGCCGTGATGAGAACGACCAAGGCAAAGGTACTCATATTTTACTTATCTCCAATCGATCTTCCAAGAAAAAGGGGGCGCGTACGCCCCCACACGACCACTCTATTATACTGCACCGCGCAGCGTTTGTAAAGTATTTTGAGGGCGCGTCAGGCGGCGGGATGCGCGTCCTCTTCCTCCTTCCCGCGCTTTGCAAGGGGCGAGAAGTCCAGCTTCCACTTTCCGTTCACCTTTACGAGCTTGTCGTACAGCCACATGAGGTAGCCGAGCACGAGAAAGACGGCGAGCAGAATCGCCACCCACATGACGACGCCGCCGTAGCCCAGCTCGTTGACGTCGAGGAAGAAGTAGGGATATTCGAACCCGGGGATGCACGCGCCCAGAACGAACACGTACGCCACGTACACGAGGGGAATGATCACGCTGTACAGGGGCGCGAACACGTTGATGGAGCGGTGCTCGTCAAAGAGGAAGAAGTCGAGAATGAAGAGCACGGGCGCGAACACGTGGTAGGAAAGGTTGCCCGCGTTGCGCCAGAAGTCCGCCGTGAAGGGCTTGCCCAGCAGGATGAGATAGACGAGGAAGGTGACCATGATCATGATGGTCGTCATAAACTTGAACACCCTGATCTTGTTGTTGTGCCCCGTCCGCTCCCCCTTCTTTACCCGCTTCACGTTGTCCGCAAGCACGATGACGGACACCGCAAAGACAAAGTAATTGGAGAGGTTGGTGTAGTACTTGAGGAACTCCCAGGAGAGCTCCTCCGGACCGATGCCCACGTAGAATACGCGCAGGCTGAGCAGCACGGCGAGCGCCGAAACGCAGCACAGCACGATCCGGTAAATCATTTGCGTCATTAAATTGTTGTTCATGTAGCCTCCCGAACGGCGACGATCAGTGAAAGAGCCCCTTCCGATCCCGCACCGCCTTTACGGGAAATCCTGCCTCGGTGACGCAGGCGACGAGTGCCTCGTCGGGCAGCGTCGTCTCGACAAAGATAAGACCTTTCTTGAAATTTGCCTTAGCGCCCGTCACTCCGTCAAGAAGGCAAAGTTTGCGCTCTGCGCGCTCCGCACAGCGGGCGCAGCACATCTCTTCTACTTCGATCACGCGTTTCATACGCGCTATTTTATACCAAGGCGGGGGAAAATTGCAAGCAAATTGAACGCGCTCGTTCAAATTTTTTGCGCCGCACCACTTTCCACCCCGCGCGGCGGGAGGTTTTTTTGCCAAATTGTGTTCAATCCTTGACAAACCAACGTGAACGCGATATAATCTTTTCACACTAAAAAAGAGAGGTACTGTATGCGTGTTCTTGCTGTAAACGATATCTCCTGCGTGGGAAAGTGTTCGCTCACCGTGGCGCTGCCTGTGCTCTCCGCCTGCGGCGTCACCTGCGATATCCTGCCCACCGCCCTGCTCTCCACCCATACGGGGGGCTTTACCGGCTACACCTTCCTGGGGCTGGACGACGAGATGAAAAAGATCTGCGACCATTGGGAGAGCCTGGGGCTCAAGTACGACGTCATCTACAGCGGGTACCTGGGCAGCCGCGAACAGATCGCCTTCGTCAAGGAGGTCAAGCGCAGATTCTTAAAGGAGGGCGGCAAGTTCATCGTCGATCCCGTCCTGGGCGACCACTTCACCTTCTACAAGGGCTTTGACGAAGCCTTTGCAGCCGAGATGCGCTCGCTGTGCGCGGAGGCGGACTACATTCTGCCCAACGAGACGGAGAGCTACCTTTTGACGGGCACGCGCGACTTCCACGCGGCGCTTGAAAAGCTGCACGAACTCTGCCCCCACCCCGTCATCACGGGCGCGCGCGAGGGCGAGGCGTATTCCATCTACTACTATACCGACCGCGAGGAAAAGCTGTCCATCCCCTTTGTGGAGGGGGCGTATCACGGCGCGGGCGATGTGTTCGCCTCTGCCTTTTCGGGCTGCGTGGCGCACGGTGAGGGGCTGAAAGAGGCGCTCGAACTGTGCACGGAGTTCACCTACCGCGCCATCCTGCGCACGCGCGATGAGGTCGCAGACAGGAAGTACGGCATGAATTACGAGCCCGAATTGCACCTCATCTGCGATCATTTCTACAAAAAATAAGCAATTCTACTCGCAGTAGAGCGCAAATTCACGCGGTAGATTTTAACTGTTTTTAATGGAGCTCGCTTGAAAAAGCATAGAGCTCCTTTTTTTCAAAAGCGGTTGTAGGAGCGCGAAAAAAGTGATATGCTATTTGTGCGGGATCGCGCCGATCCCTTTTTTATGGAGGTTTAGTATGGCATTTGAAATTTTCTGCGATTCCGCAGCCAACCTGCCCGACGACGTACGCAAGGCGCGCGGCGTGCATATCATTTCCTTCACCTTCCTCGTCAACGGCGAGGAGCGGATGTGCTTCAGCGAGAACGTCACCTTCCGCGACACGGCAAAGACGTTTTATTCCGAAATGCGCAGCGGCGCGGACATCAAGACGTCGCTCGTGAGCGAGCAGCACTTCATCGACGCCCTCACCCCCGCGCTGGAAGCGGGCAAGGACGCGCTCATCATCACCATCGCAAGCGGCATCAGCGGCACCTACCAGCAGGCGTGCCGCGCGGCAGAGGCGCTCAAAGCCGCCTTCCCCGCCCGCAAGGTCGTGGTCAAAGACAGCGCAAACGCCTCCATGGGGCAGGGCTTGCTCGCCCTGTACGCCGCCGATATGCGCGACGCGGGCAAGAGCATCGACGAATGCGCCAAGTGGCTGGATGAGAACACCTACCGCCTCAACAGCTACCTCACGGTGGAAGATCTCAAGTATATGCGCAAGAGCGGCAGGATCTCCCTCCCCCTTGCCATCGTGGGCACGCTGCTGAATATCAAGCCCATTTTGAAGGCGAGCGGCGAAGTTCCCGCCCAGATCGTGTACTCGGGGCGCGAGCACGGCAGGAAGAAGGCGATCAACGCGCTTGCAGAGGCGTTCCGCCAGAATGTCATCGATCCGCAGAACCAGACGGTCGCCATCACGCACGGCGACTGCGAGGAGGAGGCGCTCGCCCTTGCCGAGACGGTGAAGAAGCTGGGCGCACGCGACGTCATCGTGGAATACTACGACCTGTGCACGGGCTCGCACGTAGGCCCCGGCACCATCGCCCTCTTCTTTATGGGCAAAGATCGCAAGGCGGCACAAAAATAAGCATACGAATGTAAAATATAAGACCATCGGGCTCCCGATGGTCTTTTTTTATCCCGCCGCCGCCCCGACCTTCCCCGCTTGCACGGCGGGCAATGAGCGAAATAGCTTGCGTTCTCCCGCCCGTTGTGCTACAATTTTGCCATGAGTCAGCCCATGCAAGCACATGAAAACACAACTTCACCCTTTTTACACGTCTACCTGTCTCCCATTTTGCGCGCAACGCGCGAACTGCTGTACCCGACCGCGCGGCAGGAGGAGCTGGACAGCGTGACAGACGCCGCCCTGTTCGCCCAAAAGCAGACGACGTGGCGGCTGTTGGAGTGCGCCGTGCAAAACAGCATGGGCGTGCCCCTCTCCGCCCTGCACCTTGCGCGGCAGGAAAACGGCAAGTGGACGAGCGAGGAGTGCTTCTTCTCCCTCACGCACACCAAGGAACTTGCCGCCGTCGCCCTCTCCTCGCAGCCCGTGGGCATCGACATGGAGCTTATCCCCGCCTTTTTTGCCCGCTTTGCAAACGAGGAAAAGCGGCGCGCGCTGCAAGAGAAGATCTGCGCGGCGGGCGAAGAGACGACGGAGGTGAACGCGCTGCTTCATCTGTGGCTGAAAAAGGAGAGCGCGTACAAATATGCGGGCAGCGGCGCATTCCGCCCCAAGCATATCTGCGTGCGCGAATATCCCTGTTCTTTGCATACGTATGAAAATTTTGCGCTCGCGCTGTGCTCTGTTGCACAAGCGGCGCACTTCTTTTTCTGGGACGGAAAACAGCTCTCCCCCGCCCGCTGCGCCCCCATTCCCGACGATGGAAAACAATCGTTTTTTTGAATCAACCACTTGTCATTTGCGCGCGCCTGTGCTATAATGGTTGGAAAGGAGAATATGCTATGATCTGTAAAAAGTGTTCGACGGAAAATCCCGAGGAGGCGGTGTTCTGCTTTAAGTGCGGATCGCGGCTGGACGGGAAGATCGCCTGCCCCGCGTGCGGAACGGCGCTGCCCGCTCCATTCTTGACATTGTGGGCGGCGCGCTGGGCATGGTGGCAGTGCTCTTTTCGTTCATCTTTGTCTTTCTCATCGGCGCAACGTTGACGCTATCGACCGACACGCAAGCCGTCTCGCAAACAACGGACATCTATTACTACTTCTCCGGCGCGTATGACGACCTCGACCAAACTCTTGCATCGCTGCTTGGCTACACCGCGGAGTTTGAGATGTATATGTATGTACCCAACATCATTGCAACCGTCATTGTTGTGGCATCGCTCGCGCTCGTGGTCGTCTTTTCCCTGCTTGCCATCGTATCTTTTAGTCGCGCCATAGTGCGCAAGAAGTACGACAAAGGCAACCCCTTTGCGATCGCCGCGGCGCTGAGCTATTTGGGCGGCACGGCAGCCTTCCTTGGGCTCCACGCCGCGCATGCTTCCACCTACATTACTGCGGCGGTCGCGCCAAGCCCCGCCACCATCGCAGGACTCGTGCTCGTTTGCGCCTTTTTGCTGGGCAGCCTCGCGTGCAAGGCGGTCGCCAACGCAAAGCCTGCGCAGGAAGCAAAGCGCATCCCGCTCTTCACCCTCTCCGCCGTAGGCGCAGTCGTGATCCCCGTGCTGCTCGCCTTCGTTGCGCTCCCCTTTGTCGAGATCACGACTGAAAACGGAACGGCATCGATGAGCCTGATCCTGCTCATTACAACGATCTGCTCCCTTGCGCAATCCCTTTCCGATCCCACAGGCATTCAACTCGTAGACGGCTATTCCACCTCCTCCGCATGCGCACTCGTGGGCGCGATCGCGACCATCGCCGCCATTGCGCTGTTGCTGTGCGTGGCGGGGCGGTGTATGCGCAACGTCATGGAGGGCGAGGAGCGCGGATGCCTGAGCTACGGCATTATACTTGCCGTGCTCGGCACTGCCGTTCTCGTCTGCGCCGTCTTTGCAGCCGAAGAGTTCCTGCGGATGCAGGTCAATTACACAGAATACAAAATTTACGTGCCCGTTTTCGTGCTCGTGGCAGCGCTGCTCGTGCTGGGACTTACCATCGCGCACAAGGTGCTTTGGACGCGCGCGGCAAAGCGCCCCATGCTGCTTGCCCCGCAAGAGTGCGCCGCCCCCGTCGAGGCTGTTCCCGCAGCGGAAGAAGCGATTCCCGCGGAAGAAGCGGCTCCCACGGAAGAAGCGGCTCCCACGGAAGAAGCGGCTCCCACGGAAGAAGCGGCTCCCCTTCCCTATGAGGAAAGCAGCGAAAACGAAGAATAATTCGCAAACGCAATGCGCCCCGCCTTCGCAGGCGGGGCGCATTTTTTTCATACCGTTTACACAAATTGCAGCACATCGACGAGGATGGCAAAGCCGAGCAGGAAGATAAACCCTGCCGCGTGAATGATCGCCTCGATCTTGCGGGAGATGGGCTTGCCGCGGATCCACTCGATGACGGTGAACACAAACTTGCTGCCGTCGAGGGCGGGAATGGGCAGCAGGTTGAACACCGCGAGGTTGACGCCGATAAAGCCCGAGATCTCGAGGAAGTTGCGGAAGCCCGAGGACGCCACCTGCGAAGTGATGGAAATGGTGCTCACAGGCCCGCCCATGGCAGACAGCCCGATCTTGCCCGTGAGCAATTCGCCGAGCACGCGCAGAATGGAGCCCGCGATCTTGAAGGAATACACGAAGGAGCGCCCGATCGTTTCGCCAAAGCCAAAGCGCATGACGCGCGTACCCAGCGCGTACCTGCCCCCCGTTTCCGTTGCCTCGTACTTGATGCCCAGCGCCTTCCACGCGCTGTCCACCTGCGCGCTGTTCTTGACGGTGACGTCGCTGCGCAGCATGATCTTTACGTCCATGACCGTGCGCACGCTCTTGCCCGCCTCGTCCTCGCCCGTGATGCGCGAGATGCGCAGCGTGACGAGATCGCCCGCCTTCCTGCCGTTGAGCGCAAGCGCAAGGTCGTTGGAGAGGTACAGCTTTTTCCCCTCC
>CALVTZ010000026.1 GCA_944363255.1 uncultured Clostridia bacterium | reverse complement strand
TTGTACGCAGGCGCTGCCGGGTGCTGCTTTGGCGGTCTGCTTGCCGCCATCGCCACCGCCTACACCGTGTTGGAAGTGCGCCTGCTCGTTGCCTTCCGCGACATGGCAGACGCGGAGGAGTGCCCTTTCGCCTTCCTCAATGAGTACGGACACCTCGAACTGCTGTGCGGGGAACAGGCGGACGCGGAGAAGTACGTTGCCTTCTCCATCAAGACCTTTCAGCGCGGCTACCGCGTGGTGGACGGCAACAAGATCCCCAAGCCCACGGCGGAAAAGGGCGAGAAAAAGCGCGTGCAAAAGGAGGAGAAGGAGCTGTTGAAGAAGTTCTCCCGCGCGCAGCAGTTTAACGACTGCACCGCCACCGACCTCATGGCGCTGCGCCACAAGACGGTGTACGTGAGCAAGCGTATGTTCTCTGTGACGGCGGGCAAGGGCACGTGGGAAGCGGTCGCGCGCAACGGCAACACCGTGCACCTGTTAGAGGGCAACTTCTGGAAGAAATAAGGGAGGCAGACGATGAACAAACACATTGCGGTACTTGCGGGCGACGGCATCGGCCCGGAGATCACGGAGGGCGCCATCCTCGTACTCAAAAGGGTGGCGGAAAAGTACGGGCACACCTTCACCTTTGAACACCTGCTCATGGGCGGGTGCGCCATCGACGCGTGCGGCGAGCCCCTTCCGCAGACCACGGTGGAGCGCTGCCTTGCAAGCGACAGCGTGCTCCTCGGCGCGGTGGGCGGCCCCAAGTGGGATTCCCTGCCCGGGGACAAGCGCCCCGAAAAGGGACTTTTGGGCATTCGCAAGGCGATGGGGCTGTACTCCAACATTCGCCCCGCAAAGCTGTGGGCGGCGCTTGCAGACGCCTCCCCGCTCAAGGCGCACCTCGTGCAAAACGGCATTGAGATCATCGTCGTGCGCGAGCTCACGGGCGGCATCTACTTTGGCGAGCGCGGAAAATACGAGGACGAGAACATGGGCGAGACGGCGTGGGATACGGAGAAGTATTCGGTCAAAGAGATCGAGCGCATCACGCGCATCGCCTGCGAACTTGCGCAAAAGCGCAGCAAGAAGATCATCTCCGTAGACAAGGCAAACGTGCTCGAATCTTCCCGCCTGTGGCGCAAGATCGTGCATACGTATGCGGAAAAGAACTACCCCGACGTGGAAGTTTGCGATATGCTCGTGGACAACACCGCCATGCAGATCGTAAAAAATCCCGCGCAGTTCGACGTGCTTCTCACCTCGAATATGTTCGGCGACATTCTCTCCGACGAGGCGGCGCAGGTGACGGGTTCCATCGGAATGCTCGCCTCCTCCTCGCTGGGGGACGGCACGTGCGGGCTGTACGAGCCCATCCACGGCTCTGCGCCCGACATTGCGGGCAAGGACGTTGCCAACCCCATCGCGACCATTCTCGCCGCCGCCATGATGCTGCGCGACTCCTTTGATATGCCCAAAGAGTACGCGGCGATCGAGTGCGCCGTCTCCAAGGTGTTGGAGAGCGGCGTGCGCACGGCGGACATCATGAGCGAGGGAATGCAGCTTGTGGGCTGCAGGGAGATGGCGCGCCGCATTGCAGAGGCGATCTGAAGCGAACGCGGGCGGGCGCACCCCGCCCTTTTTTTCGTGCAACGGCACGGGAGGGAGCAAGCATGAGCATTGCAGAAAACGTAAAACACTATCTGAATGAACTTGCGGCGGGCAACTGCTTTCACGAGCGCGTGACCTTGCTTGCCGCCACCAAGACGCGCACGCCCGAGGAGATCAACGAGGCGATCGAGGCGGGCATTACGGACATCGGCGAGAACAAGGTGCAGGAATTCCGCGACAAGTTCGACCTCGTGCGCGGCGCGAACCGCCACTTCATCGGGCACTTGCAGACGAACAAACTCAAATACCTTGTGGGAAGGACGCACCTCATCCACTCCCTCGATCGGGACGAGCTTATGAGCGCGCTCTCCGCCTTCTGCGAAAAGAAGGGGGTGGTGCAGGACGTGCTCATCGAGGTGAACGTGGGCAGCGAACTTTCCAAGAGCGGGTATTCCTACGAGGAGGCGTTCGCCGCATACGAACGCGCAAAATGCGCCCCAAATCTGCGCGTGCGCGGGTTCATGGCGATGCTCCCCCTTGCGGGCGAGGAGGAGGAAAAGATCGCGCTCGTCAAGAAGATGCGCGCCCTCTTTGACCGCGCGAAACAGGGCGACGAGAACATCACCTGGCTCTCCATGGGCATGAGCGGCGACTGGAGGCTGTGCGTTGCGCACGGGGCGAACATGGTGCGCATCGGCACCGCCCTCTTCGGCGAACGCCACTACCCCGCCAAGAGCGAATAACGGGGCACGAGCGCGCCCATCCTATAAGCGACTATGCCTTCTTCCATCACACACGCGCTCATTGCCGAGGAGAGCGCGAAAACCTTTCCGCCCGAGGCAGCCCAAGCCGCCGCCCGCCACCCCGACCTCTTTTTCTTGGGTGCGCAGGGGCCCGATCCCTACTTCTTCGCACGCCCCATGGGACGGGCGGAGAACGTGGGCAAACAGCTGCACCGCGCGCACATCTACCCCGCCTTTTTGTCGCTGCTCGCCTGCGTAAAGCAAGCGGAGGGCGCGTCGCGCGAACGCGCGCTCGCCTATGCCGCGGGCTATCTTGCGCACTACGCGGCGGACACCCTCTTTCACCCGCCCCTCTACCGTCTGCTTTCCGAGCGAAAACTGCGTGGCATGGCGCATCAACAGCTGGAAAACGACTGGGACGTGTACTTCCTCTCCCGCCTGCGGGGAGGCTCGGTGGAGGGCTATCCCTTCCCCTTTACCGTGGAAGGGGCGATGCGCGACAACACCCTGTTTTGCATCTACCGCGCCCTTGCCGCCGTGTATGACGCACACCCCACGGCGCGCGAACTGCGGGGAGGACTCAAGCGATTTTCTCAATACCTCCACCACTTTCACCGCAACGCATTCCGCCGCCAACGGCGCTGGGAGCGCGTGGAAGGGGCGCTGCGCCTCTCCCCCCGCCTTGGCTGCCTGTACCCGCGCGAGGTACCCATGCCCGAGATCCTGGGCGGAGAAGCCTTCCTGCGCTACACAGAGGGGCGTGCGCAGACGGCGGACGAACTCTTCTTCCAGGCGGTGGAACGCACCACTGCGCTGGTGGAGCGCTTCTGCGCCGCACTCGGCGGTGCGCCCCTTGAAAAGGCGCTGTTCGATATGCACCTGTTGACGGGCGAACACACCGCATGAAAAAAGGACGGAGATCCCGTCCTTTTTTTTATTCTCTTTCCTCTGCCGCGCGCTTGGAGTAGACGCAGCCGCAGTAATTCTGGCGATAGAGCGAATGTTCCTTGGAGAGCTGAATGGAGCGCAGATACCCGCCCCGCTTCTTGAAATCGGTGGGAAGATAGCGTACGCCGTACTCCCGCTCGAGCGCAAACCCGATCTCGTTGATCGCCTGCGCGTTCTTGAGCGGGGAGAGGGTGAGAGTGGTTGCGAAGTAGTCGTATCCCCCCTTCTTCGCCTCCTCTGCCGTGCGGGAAAGGCGCAGTCGGAAGCACTTCATGCAGCGCGCGCCCCCCTCCTTCGCCTCCTCCAGCCCGCGGGCGATCGCGGCAAAGTCCTGCGGGGCATAGTCGCAGTCGAGGAAGTCTGCATCCCCCGTCTCCTGCAAAAAGCGCACCTCCTCCCCCTTGCGCTTTTCATACTCCTCCGCGCAGTCGAGGTTGGGATTGTAGAAGAGCACCGTCACGTTGAGGCGGGAGAACAGCCGCTCCAGACAGGCGGAGGAACAGGGCGCGCAGCAGCTGTGCAAGAGCAGCCGTTTGCCCGCCGCCAAAGCGAGCGCCTCCTCCATCGCGCGGTCATAGTTCACCTTGTTCATGCGCGCGCCTTCAAATAGTTGTTGAGTGCGGAGACGAGCGCGCGCACGGAGGCGAGGGTGATATCCGAATTTTCCCCCGCGCCCCAATACGTCCTGCCATCCACCATCACGCCGAGATAGGAGATCGCCTGCGCGAAGGAGCCGGAGGCGAGGGCGTGCTGTTCGTACCCCGTGAGCGTGAACGCCACGTTGAAGTGCTTTTTGAGCGCGTTGGAGACGGCGTCCAGGCGCCCGTTGCCCGTCGCTTCCAGCGTGAGCTTGCGCCCCCCTTCCAGCACCTCCACCATGGCGGTGATGCCGTCCACCTGGCGGTAGTGCACCTCGCCCACGTCGAACACGGGGCGGTTGGAGAGGAAGTTCTCCTCAAACGCCTTGAAGATCTCGGGCGATTTGAGCTCCTTATGCTGCGCGTCGGAGATGTCCTTGACGAGGTAGCTCACCGCCTCGCGCATCTTGGCGGGCAGCTTGACGCCGTAGGCGTGTTCGAGCACGTACCCCACGCCCCCCTTGCCCGACTGCGAGTTGATGCGAATGACGTCCGAATCGTACTCCCTGCCCACGTCCTTGGGATCGATGGGAAGGTAGGGAACGTCCCACACCGTGCGCCCCGTCTCCTCGCGGAAGCGCATCCCCTTTGCGATGGCGTCCTGATGGGAGCCGGAGAAGGCGGCAAAGACGAGCTCGCCCGCGTACGGCTGGCGGGGGGAGATATCCATGCCCGTAAATTTTCGATAGAGCGCGGAGACGTAGGGCATATCTGCAAAGTTCAGCCCCGTATCCACCCCCTGCGAGTACATATTCATGGCGAGGGTGACGATGTCGCAGTTGCCCGTGCGCTCGCCGTTGCCAAAGAGGGTGCCCTCCACCCTGTCCGCCCCCGCGAGCAGCCCGAATTCCGCCGTAGCGACGCCCGTGCCGCGGTCGTTGTGCGGGTGCAGGGAGATGACCACGTTCTCGCGATATTTGAGGTGCTTGTGCATATACTCCACCTGCTGCGCGTACACGTGCGGCATGGCGTTTTCCACCGTGGCGGGCAGGTTGACGATCGCCTTGCACGCTGCCGTGGGCTGCCACACGTCGAGCACGGCGTTGCACACCTCCAGCGCGTATTCGGGCTCGGTGCCCGTGAAGCTCTCGGGCGAGTACTCAAAGCGATAGTTCGCCCCCGCCTCCTCGGTGAGCGTTTTGAGAAGGCGCGCGCCCGCAACGGCGATCTCCTTGATCTCCTCCCGCCCCTTGCGGAACACCTGCTCGCGCTGGGCGACGGAGGTGGAATTGTACACGTGCACGATGACGTTCTTTGCCCCGCGAATGGCTTCGAACGTCTTTTTGATGATGTGCTCGCGCGCCTGCGTGAGCACCTGAATGGTGACGTCGTCCGGAATGAGCGCGCGCTCGATGAGGGCGCGCACGAAGTCGTACTCCGTGCCGCTTGCGGCGGGGAAGCCCACTTCGATCTCCTTGAAGCCCAGCTCCACCAGAAGGCGGAAGTATTCGAGCTTGACCTCCAAGCCCATGGGCTCGATGAGCGCCTGATTGCCGTCGCGCAGGTCTACGCTGCACCACACGGGCGCGCGCTCGATCATGCTCTTGCTCGCCCAATCCATGCACGGCTCCTTGGGCAGGATAAACTGTTTTACGTACTTTGCCTTGTCCATATCGGCTCCCTCCTTGAATAAAAAAAACCTGCGTCTCCCTTGACAAGAGACGCAGGATATGCGCGGTACCACTCTTCTTGCGGGAAAACCTTCCCGCCCCTTTGCAGGACACAACAATGTCCCTCCCGTGTAACGGCGGGCAGCCGTTCTTCCTTACTCAAGTTCGGGAAGACCGCTCGGCGGCGAGTTCGCCCCCTCTCCTCCGCCGTCTCGCACCACCCGACGGCTCTCTGAGCGCAGGAAAAAGAGGTTACTGTTCCGCGTCAACGCGTTATCTTATGTTGAGTATAGCATATTTCCTGAAATATGGCAAGCGATTTGCGGAAACTTTCACGCCGCGATGCGCTCCAACAGCTGCTGCATGGCAAGCAGCAGTTCGTATGCCGAATACACAGACTGGTCGGTCGCCCGCTGCAAGATGTCTGCAACCTCCTCCGCGCCCTCCTGCAGGGCGAGAAGTTCTTCCTCGGACAGGGAAGCAAGGTCGAGCGCCTGCGCCTCTGCGGGCGTGACAGGCAGCCCCAGCGCCGTACAATGCGCCCTGAGCGCGGGCAGCATGAGCGTGGTGAGTTCAGCCTCCCACGTGAAGAGGTCGCCCAGTTCCGCCGCCCCCTCCTCGATGGCGCGAAGCTGCTCGCTGCACGCCGCAGGACACTCCTTCTGCCAGCCGACGAGTGCGCCGCCCCGCATGAGCTCGTCCACCTGCAGATAGCTGCGGTAGACAGACAGGGCGCGCTGCGCGTCCACGCTTCCCGCAGCCAGCGCGTCCCGCGCCGCCCCCTCCACTTGTGCAATGCGAAGGGAGAGCGTCTGCAGGAAGGCGGTGTAGGCGCGCTCGTGTGCCGCCTCGTAGCCCGTGACGAGCGCCTGCGCCCCTTGGGAAAGGGCGAGATAGGGCGCGCGCACCCCCTCATAGAAGGCGTTCATCGCCGCCACGCCGTCCTCGTATGCGGAGGGCGTGAATGCCGCCGCGAGCTGGGAGAGCGCTGCCGCGCGTTCCCCTTCGTACTGCGTGCGCGCCGTGAGATAGGCCTGGATGCGCGATTCGCCGATGTAGGCGCGCTGCGCCGCACACGTCTCGATCTTGCCGTCGTAGAGGGCGGCAAGCCCCGCCCAGCGCCCTTCGCTCTCCCCCTCGTCGAGGAGGGCGAGGAAGGCGTCCGCCGCCTGTTTGCGCTCGTCGTGCAGGGCAACGAGCCCCGTGAGCGTCTCGCGGTTGTACACGAGCGCCTGCTGCGCGGGCGTGAGGGAGGCGAGCTGTTGCTGCGCCGCCGCAACTGCCGCGGCGTAATCGCTCCCCAGCCACATTTGCTGCGCGAGGCGGTCGATCTCCGCCCGCACGGGGGCAGCCGCCCCTTCGTCCGCAAGGATGTTCGCGCCCTCCGTTCCGTCAAAGGTGAGCTCGGGCGCTTCCTCCGCCGCAAGGGAGAGGGAGAGCAGCGCGCGCTCCGTGCCCGCCCCGTCCGAGGCGGGAATGCCGTTTATGGTGAGGGAAAGAGAGACGCGTTCCCCCTCCCTTGTCTGAATGGTGAGCTGTGCGCCCGTGAGCGTTGCGGTGAGCGCGCTCTTGACGAGGTTGCCCTGCTCGCCCGCCAGCCGCGCAAGTTCGTTCACCCCCGCGCGGTATGCCTGAGCAAGTTTTGCGAGCGCCTCCTCCTTCAGGGTGAGCACGGTGCCCTCCTCCGTGACCTGCGCGGTGAAACTCTCCTCGATGCGTGCCGCCGCGGTGATGTCCGTGCGCTCCCCCACGCCGCCGCCCGCAATGCCGAGCAGCAGGGCGATGACGTCCACCTGTTTGACGTACAGCGCCTCGCCATGCGCGTCCTTGAGTACGAGCAGCAGCTTGCCCTCTCCCGTGGACAGTACGGAGAGAGAGCGTACCGCGGAGAGATCGACCTGCTCGGCGTCGGGCAGGGTGAGGGGAAGAAGGGCGAGCAAGGTCTGCGCCCGCGTGAGATCTGCCGTGAGATCGAGTTCGATGAGGTGATACAAGTCCCCGCGCGAAGCGGCGTCCGCATGATAGCGCACGTCTGCCGTCATGCGCAGCGGGCCGTTCATCAGCCCGTTTGCCTCCAAAATGCCCGCGCTGCCCGTGATCGAGAAGCGCACGCCCCCGCCGTAGTCGAGGGAGGTAAAGCCGCTGATGAGCTGCATGACGGGCGTATCCTCGTCCATGATGGCGATTGCGCCCTGTTGGGGCTGGGTGAGCGCGGCGCGAAAGTCCGCAACTTCCGCAATGTCCGCCGCCTGCACGGCATAGTCGGAGCGGATGGTGGCGGTGCAGGGCGTATCGCCGAGCAGGGGCACTTCCGCACGGTATTCCAGCGTCGTCTCCGCGCGCACGGGCGTCCAATCCTCCTTGAGGGTGAGCCGCACCTGCACGGAGGTGAAGGCGGGCGCGCGCTTGAGCTCCCAGAGCTGCATGAACATGGGCGCAAGGTAGTCCCCCGCCGCCCCCTCCAATACGAAGAGGTAGGTCGCCTCGTCGCCGCGCACGCTCCCCCGCTCGGCAAAGCGGATGAGCTCGTCGCGCAGCATGAACCCTTCGAGCAACGGATCGCAGGGCAATGCGCCGTACACGCCGCGGTAGTCCTTCTGCGACGTGACGGAAAGGGCGCGCTCCGTTCCGTTGCGGTAGACGACGCTCTCCCCCTGCGTGTACGCCTCGTGCGTCATGCGGAAGAAGAGGGAGTCGGACACCGTCTTGCGATAGTGCCCCCCTTCCCGCTTGACGGTGGTGGAGCGCATCTCCTGCGTGAAGGCGATGGCAGCGCGCAGCGAGGCGCTCGCCGTGGTGGTGACGGTGTACTCCTCGCGCTCCTGCATCTTTTGCAGGAAAGAAAAGCCCACCTCCTCTGCCGCGAGATCTTTGGGGCGCTTCTCCGTTTGGAGCAGCGTGGAGCCCAGCTCCTGCCGCGTTTTATCGCCGCCGCACGCGCTCACGGCGACCGCGCACACCGCAGCCGAACACACCGCAAGCACAATGCAACATAGTTTGCGTATCTTCTTCATGCCCGTCTCCACCTGTTTTTTTAACTGAATTTTATCACGAATGCGCCGAGAAGTCAAATGTTGTCATAGGAAAATATGACAGTTGCAGCCCGCCGCATACAAAGACGCCCTCCCGCGAGGCGGGAGGGCGCGTGCATCAATAGTTTTCGGGCTTGACCTGGAAGTATGCCTGCGGGTGCGCGCACACGGGGCACACCTCGGGCGCTTCGCTCGCCTTGACGATGGCGCCGCAGTTGAGGCACTGCCAATACACCTCGCCGTCCTTTAAGAACACTCTGCCCTCCTCCACGTTCTTGAGCAGGGCGCGATAGCGCTTTTCATGCTCTGCCTCGACGGACGCGACCGCCTCGAACATTTTCGCGATCGCCTCGAAGCCCTCCTCGCGCGCCACGCGCGCAAATTCGGGATACATACTCGTCCACTCGTCGTTCTCGCCCGCCGCCGCGTCCTTGAGGTTGTCCTCCGTCGTGGAGATGCCGTGGAAGAGCTTGAACCACATCTTCGCGTGCTCGCGCTCGTTGCGGGAGGTCTCCTCAAAGATGTCTGCGATCTGGTTGTACCCCTCCTTCTTCGCCTTGGAAGCGTAGTAAGCGTACTTGTTGGTTGCCTGGCTCTCGCCTGCGAACGCCGCCATGAGGTTGCGTTCCGTCTGTGTTCCCTTGAGTTCCTTCATGATCTTTTGCTCCTTCTCTTATTTTTTTTCCGCGCTGCAAGCACGGCAAATTCCTCTGAACTCCACTTCCGCCTCCTCTGCGCAGAAGTCGCCCGTATTCGTTGCGGCAAGAAAGTGCGCAAGTTCCGTCGAGAACACGTCGCTCACCCTGCCGCACACCCTGCAGCGGGCGTGGTAGTGTGGGGAAGTGGTCGCGTCGAACCGCTCGTCGCTGCCGCGCAGATGCACGCGGCGCGCCCTGCCGCTCTCTGCAAAGGCGCCGAGCACGCGAAAGACGGTGCCCCGCCCGATGGTGGGGCTCTCCTCGTGCACGTACTCGTACACCTCCGTTGCCGTGGGGTGCCCCAGCGTGCAGAGTGCGGAGTATATGATCTGTTTTTGTTTAGTGTTACGTTCTTTTATCATATTATTAAGATTTATTCCTAATAAGATTATAACAAATACGCGGGGGCATGTCAAGCCCCCGCGTAAAAATTCTTTTGTTAAATTGTGGCGAAACTCAGTCCTCGTCCGGCTCGAGCGCAGCCGCCTCGTCCGCGTCCTCGAAGTCCTCGTACTGGTTGCAGAACTCCGCGAACACCTCGTCGAGCAGTTCGTCGTCATCGATCATCTCCAGGCTCTCGTCCTCCTCTTCGCCCACGAGACGGAAGATGATGACCTCTGCCCCCTCTTCGTCCTCCTCTTCGCCCTCTTCCAACACGGGCGTAAAGGCGCAGTACCACTCCCCCTTGTACTCAAAGGTCATGATATGCTCGAAGCTGTGCTTGCTTCCGTCCTCATCCACAAGCTCTACAATGTTGTTCTCTTCATCGTAATCCTGGCGCTCTTCCTTCATACTGTTCTCCTTTTTTAATTGTTCGAGGTATCCTTCGAGGATATAGGTCGCCGCGAGGGAATCCACGTTCTTTTTTTTCTTGTCCTTTTTGACGCTCACGCCGAGGAAGGCGAGGTCTTGCCGCGCCGCGCGCGTGGTGTAGCGCTCGTCCTCAAAGTAGATGGGAAGGCGCGTCTCCCCTTCGAGCGCCTCCTTGAAGCGGCGCGTCTTGTGCGTCTGCACACTCTCCGTGCCGTCCGCATTCAGCGGAAGCCCCAACACGATGCGCGTTGCGCAGCGCGCCCCCGCGATCGAGAGCACCGCCGCGACGTCTCGCTTGAGATCGCCCGTGCGGAAGTAGGTATCCAGCGGCATGGCGTACGAGCAGAAGGGATCGCTCACGGCGACGCCGATGCGTCTGTCGCCCACGTCAAAGGCGATGATGATCTCTGTCATGCCACAAGTATAGCATACCTTTTGCAAAATGTAAATGATTTTGTAGAAGAAAAAGCGCGCGGGCGCGCCGCCCAGCACGCGCGATACAAAACAAGAACGCGGGCATAAGCCCGCGCCCTGTCACTTGTTCTTGGCGGAACGCTCCACCTTTTCCCCGTCGGATCCCTTTTGCGCGGCGAGCTTTTCGTCCATCATTTCGTTGACCTTCTCCATGATCTCGCTTTGGCTCTTTTTGACGAGCGAGCGCGCCTTGTAGCTGTTTGCCACGATGAGCGCACCCCCCACCATGCCGAGCATGAGTCCGAGGTAAAACATCTTTTCCATGTCATCCCTCCACATTCGCAGTTTGTGACAGGATACGACGGGTTATACCTCCCGCTCCCTTCGTAATTTTTCCAATTCGGCGCGCAGACGGGCGTTCTCCTCCTGCAAGCCCGCCGCCAGCCGCCTGTACAGCGCGTCGATCTCCTTTTCCAGCTTGCGCTGCAGGAAGCTCTTCTCCACGGGAATGCCCGCCCGCTTCGCCGCCTCCGCCACCCGCTGCGGCTGCTTCTTTACGAGGTTGCGGTACTTGTTCTGCATGCGCAGCATGAGCTTCTCGTCCCCGCCCGAAAGCTGCATGATGGCGCGCCGCACGCTCATTCCCTTGCTCTTTTCGCGCAGCACCCTGTCGAGCATCTCCTCCGTCTCCTCCTCCGTGAAGGGACGGATCTCCCCCGCCGCGAGCTGTTTGCCCGCGAGAATGCGCTGCACCCGCTCGTCGTCCCGCTTTTTGAGGAAGGCGTAGTAGTAGTTGCGCACGCTGCCCTTGGCGCGGCTGTGCTCCCTGCCGTACGTTTCGAACAGATAGGAGAGCGTCTTGCCCGCGTTTTTTCCCGTGTAGATATACTCGATGAGCCCCGCTGCCTCCTCTTCCGTGTAACCGTTGATCTTGTTCATCTTGTCACCTCGCCAAAATTGTTGACATAATTTTGTCGCGCTATACATCTATTGTCAGTATGAGAGTGTATTTTTTGGCGGAACGGCTGTGCGCGCTCACCATCAACGGCGCGTATCTGGGGCTTGTGGACGGGTTTGAACGCAGCGTGGAGCTCGATCCCAAGGACGAGCTCTTTTGCGAGCTCTCCCCCGAGGGGCGCCTTCCCCTGCGCTTTGTGCTCGACGAGCGCTTTCTCATCGCCCCGCCCGAAGGCGTATGTCTGTACTACACCGAGCGCGGCGTCGCCGTGTATGCGAGCGGCTTTTTGCCCTCCGACCAGACCTTGCGCGTGTTGCAGCGGGCGCACCTCTTCGGGCGGGAGTACCTGCTCTTTCGCCAGGGCGGGCTTGCGCTTACATACCGCGACGGGGCGGGGGCGCACGTCCTTCCCCTTCCCGACGGGCTGGAGAACGCCACCCTCGGCGAACACGAGGAGGGCGTACTGCTCGAGAGCGACACGCACGTTGCCCTCCTCTCCCCCGCGGGAAGTTGGCTGCTGTGCGGCGAGGGAAGGGTGCTCAACAGGGAGGACGGCGTGACGGTAGAGACGCCCTTTCACGACAGTTTGGGGCACACTTTGGTGTACACGATCGCGGGCGGACAGCGCACCAAGCTCTCCGTGCGGGCAAAGCGGGAGCCAACCGAGGCGACCTTCGCCCTCGCCCTCTTTGAGAGCGTGCGCGCGGGGGCGGACGTTTCCCCCTACCTTGCGCCCGCGCTGCTGCCCAAAAAGGATGCGCTGGGCGAATACCTCGGGCCCTTCACCTCCGTGCTTCTC
This sequence comes from uncultured Clostridia bacterium, assembly GCA_944363255.1. GTDB lineage: Bacteria > Bacillota > Clostridia > Christensenellales > Borkfalkiaceae > Gallimonas. The sequence goes on along the minus strand of CALVTZ010000026.1, from coordinate 1,380 downwards.
ACAGGCGAGCGCGACCGCGTGGGGCTCGTGTATGCGCGCAGCGAGCGGGTGTTCGACGTGCGCTACTTTCGCATCCAAATAAAGGAGGGCAGGATAGAAAACATCCTGCCCCAAAGTTAAACGGGACGCAACGCTGCGCCCCGTTCTTTGATTTTTAATACTTGGTGACTTCCACCGACTTGATCTTGATGGGCTTATCCACGGCGAGCGAGAAGTCCGTCGTATAGTCGCCCAATTCGAAGTGCGTATCGTATTGGTTGAGCAGATAGTCCTCCACCGTCTCCGTGAAGCTGCCCTCCTGCAGGGTGTCCTCATACTCGGTGATGGCGTCGAGCAGTTCCTGGATCTGGGAATAGTCCTTTGCCATGCCGAACACGCAGTAGTTGGACGCAACGGAGGAAGTGCCGCTCTCGCCCGTGAAGGTGTAGAAGAGGGAGGTGGCGCTGTTGAGCGTGTACTTCGCCTGCTGATAGGCTTCGCCGTCGTTGCCCTTGCCGCCGTCTGCGCGCTCCACCCAAACGGGGTTGTTGCCGCCCTTTTGCGTGTAGTCCATCACGAGCGCGCCCTTGGTGTAGGAGTTCTCGCGCTGGTACTGCGTATATGCGCCGTTGCCGACGAACTCGCCGTACACGGTGTACGTGGGCTGCGTGCGCGCCTCGTCATACCACACCGACTGGGTGAAGGTGATGTCCTTTTCCTGCTCAAGCTGCTTTACGCGCTCGAAGTAGTTGATCTCGGTGAGGCCGTAGTTGTCGCCGACGTCGCCCCCCTCGGCAAGCGTGTAGCCGCCGGAGCAGATCTTGCTCGAGCTGAAATCGTGCACGACCAGCCCATCGTAGAAGCCCGCGTCTGCAAGCTCGATGAAGTGCTGCACCGTCTTGGGTGCGTCGTTGCGCGAGAGCGTATAGTCGACCTCGTACGTCTTCCCGTTGAATTCGTACGTGATGGTGATCTGCGGGTGCTTGGTGGTACAACCTGCGAACATGGCAAGCGCGGCAGCGCCGACAATGACGGTGGACGTGAGCGCTGCGATGCGGCGGAACAGTTTCTTTTTCACGAAAATAGCCTCCTAAGGATACACTTTTATTTTACCCGTTATTTTGCATTCCGTCAAGTGCTTTGAACGTTTTCACCGTGAAAATTGTGTGGCGGACGCAAAAAAAGCCCCCGCCGATGGGCGGGAGCGTTCTTTTTTTGCAGTTACTGAAGCTCTGCGGTAGCGCCTGCTTCCTTGAGCTTTGCAAGAGCAGCCTCTGCGTCTGCCTTGGGAACGTCCTCTTTGAGCACGCCCATAGCCTCGACAGCCTTCTTCGCCTCTGCAAGACCAAGGCCCGTGAACTCGCGAACGACCTTGATGACGCCGATCTTGTTTGCGCCGAT
>CALVTZ010000025.1 GCA_944363255.1 uncultured Clostridia bacterium | reverse complement strand
GAAGGCGGTCGCCCCGCACGTGAAGGTGTACGGCGTGCAGGCGGCGGGCGCACCCAGCATGCTCAACTCGCTGCGCGACGGGCACGTGGAGACGCTCTCCTCCGTCTCCACCATTGCAGACGGCATTGCGGTGAAGCAGCCTGGTGCGAACACCTTTGACTACTGCCGCAAGTTTGTCAACGGCGTCGTCACGGTGAGCGACGACGAGATCGCAGCCGCCATTCTCGCCCTCATCGAAAAGGAAAAGCTGATCGCAGAGGGCGCGGGCGCGGTGCCCCTTGCCGCAGTCATGAGCGGGAAATTCCCCGAGCTCAAGGGCAAGAAGGTGTGCTGCCTGCTCTCGGGCGGCAACATCGACGTTACCATCCTCTCCCGCGTCATCACGCGCGGGCTCATCATGAGCGGCAGACAGTGCACCCTCAACATTCGCCTCTTGGACAGACCGGGGCAGCTGGTGGAAGTCTCCTCCATCATCGCCTCCTGCGGGGCGAACGTCACGGGCGTGCACCACGAGCACGCGAGCGCGGGCAGCGAGGTCATCGGCTGCTACCTGCGCATCGACATGGAGACGAGGGACTTTGCGCACATTGAGGAGATCAAGGGAAAATTGGAGGGCGCGGGCTTCCACATTGGCGCCGCGCTGTAAAAGGAGGAAGATATGCAGACCATTCACACGCAAAACGCCCCCGCAGCGATCGGCCCCTATTCGCAGGCGGTCAAAGCAAACGGGCTGGTGTTCACATCGGGACAGATCGCGCTCGATCCGCAAACGGGCTGCGTGGTCGAGGGCGGCATCAGGGAGCAGACGATGCGCATCTGCGAGAACCTGAAGGCGGTGCTCGCGGCGGCGGGCAGCAGCCTCGACAAGGTGATCAAGACGACCTGCTTCCTTGCGGATATGCAGGACTTTGCCCCCTTCAACGAGGTGTACGGCAGCTATTTTACGGGCAAGCCCGCAAGGAGCTGCGTGGCGGTCAAGTCGCTGCCCAAGAACGTGCTCGCCGAAGTGGAAGTCATCGCCCTCGGCTGAACTTAACATGAGATCGTAAAACAGCGTGCGCGCGCCCTGCCGCCCGGCAGGGCGCGCGCCAAAATAAACCGCGCCCGCGCGAATAATTCGCGCGGGCGCGGTTTTTTATATCATCTCTCAAACTTTATCGCAACTCAAAGCTTCCAAATGAGGTTCGCGTAGTCGGTGACGGAGCGATCTGCGGAGAACTTTCCCACGTTCGCCATGTTGATAAGGCACTTCTTGTCGAACGCCTCGCTGCCGTAGTCGCGCAGCAACTGCTCCTTGACGCGCACGTAGTCGGCAAAGTCGTAGAGCACGAGGTAGCGATCGGGCTGGTAGCCCGTGGTGAGGCTCTCGTACAGCTTCTTGAGCATCCCCGATTCGTCCTGCATGGTGCCGTCGATGAGCGTCTGCAGCGCGCGCTTGAGGGCGGGGTTCTGCTCCACGATCTCGCGGGGGCAATAGAACTTCTTGATCTCCTTGACTTCCTCCACGGTCGCGCCGAAGATATAGTTGTTCTCCCTGCCCGCCTCTTCGCAGATCTCCACGTTCGCGCCGTCCATCGTGCCGAGCGTGACCGTGCCGTTGAGCATGAACTTCATGTTGCCCGTGCCCGACGCCTCCATGCCCGCCATGGAGATCTGCTCGGAGATGTCCGCCGCGCACACGATCTTCTCCGCATAGGAGACGTTGTAGTTCTGCATGAACACGACCTTCATCTTGTCCTGCACGTCCTTATCGCCGTTGACGAGGCGGGCGATCTCGTTGATGAACTTGATGACCGCCTTTGCCATGTAGTAGCCGGGGGCAGCCTTCGCGCCGAAGAGGAATGCCGTGGGCGGGAAGTCCTTGATGGAGCCGTCCTTGATGCCGAAGTAGAAGTAGAGCACGGAGAGCGCGTTGAGCATCTGGCGCTTGTACTCGTGCAGGCGCTTGACCTGAACGTCAAAGATGAAGTCGGGCGAGATGTCCACGCCGTCGTGCTCCTTGATGTAGGCGGCAAGTTTCGCCTTGTTCTCCCCCTTGATGCGCTTGAAATCTGCAAGCAGCGCGGGAATGTGCGCCTCGATGCCCTTGATCTTGCCAAGGTCGGTGTGCCAATCGCTGCCGATGACCGCGTCGATGCACTTTGCCATCTTGGGGTTGTTGAGCAGCATCCAGCGGCGGGGCGTGATGCCGTTTGTGATATTCACGAACTTTTCGGGGAAGCGCTCGTACCAATCGCGGAAGGTCTCCGCCTTCAAAATGCCCGTGTGGATCTCGGCAACGCCGTTGACGTGCGCGGAGACGAAGATGGCGAGGTTCGCCATGTGGATGACGTTGTCGCGCACGATATAGAAGCGCGCCGTATCCAGACCGTCTGCCTCCAGCTTGCGCTGGCAGGCGAGGATCTCCTCGTACACGTCGGGCAGGAGGTCGGAGAGCGCGAGCGCGTCCCACTTTTCCAGCGCCTCCGCCATGATGGTGTGGTTGGTGAAGTTGAAGCACTTTGCGCAGACTGCAAACGCCTCCTCAAAGCTCATGCCCTCCCCTTCGAGAATGCGCAAAAGCTCTGGAATGGCGATGACGGGGTGGGTGTCGTTGAGCTGGAAGCACCACGACTTGGGCAGTTCTGCAAGCGCCTTGCCCGCCGCCTTGTGCGCGCGCACGATGTCCTGCAGGGAGGCGCTCACCATAAAGTACTGCTGGCGCAGGCGCAGGATCTTGCCCGTCATCGTGTTGTCGTTGGGATAGAGCACATCGCAGATCTTGCTGGCGTTGAAGTTGGAAACGGCAGTCTGATCGCCGCGCATCTCGTTGAAGGCGGTGAAGTCGAACGCCTGCACGGGTTCGCTCTGCCACAGGCGCAGGTTGTTCACCACGCCGTTCTTATAGCCGAATACGGGCATATCGTAGGGAACGGCGCGCACGGTGAGATCTGCAAACCTGACGAGCACCGTATCGCGCTCGCAGCAAACCGACCAGGGATCCCCCCACTTGAGCCAATCGTCCCCCTCCTCATGCTGGAAGCCGTCTACAAAGCTCTGGCGGAAGAGCCCGTAGCGATAGCGGATGCCGTAGCCGTCGAGCGGGATGCCCTTGCTTGCCGCCGAGTCGAGATAGCAGGCGGCAAGTCTGCCAAGGCCGCCGTTGCCCAGCGCCGCGTCCTCCACTTCCTCAAACTCCGCAAGGTCGCGCCCAAGCTCCTTGAGTGCGTCCTCCGCCTCGTCGAGGATGCCGAGGTTCAAAAGGTTTGCATAGATCGCCCTGCCCATGAGAAATTCCGCCGAAAAATAGGCGCAGCGCTTTTTATCTTCTTTCTTGCGCGCGGGAACGAGCGCCATCACCGCGCGGGAGACTGCGCCGTACAGCTCCTTCTTGGTGGCGGACTGCACGTCCGTGCCGTATTCTGCGCGCAGGATACGCGCAATGCTTTCTTGCCATTGCTTCTTGTTCAATTTCATTGTGTTCTTCCTTGACCGTTTCCCTATAATAAATTTACAACATTTCAATTTGCATTGTAGCATGGACGCCCGCCCATGTCAATCGACTTTGGACAGGCAGAGCAAGCATTTTTTCGCTGTGAGAAAAGAAAATTTCCCGACAAAATTTTACAAATTGTGAAATGCTGTTGAAAAATAATTTCTTATATGTTATAATGTAAATTATATGAGGCGCTCTACCCGAAATCGATAAATGAACCAAGCGGAGCGCAAAGGATAAGGAGGTTGTTATGGAACATTGTGAGGCGTGCGGCACTGCCGAGCAGCTTGAAAAGTTGCAGGAAGTGATCGCAAGCTCGAAGGACACCCCCGGTTGCCTCATGCACATTTTACAGGAGGCGCAGGCGATCTACGGATTCCTTCCCCTTCCCGTGCAGAAGGTGATCGCGGAGGGGCTGAATATCTCGCTTGCAGAGGTATATGGCGTTGTCACCTTTTATTCGCAGTTCTCACTCACGCCCAAGGGGAAGCACCGCATCAGCGTGTGCCTTGGTACGGCGTGCTATGTGAAGGGCTCGGATAAGATCCTCGCCGAAGTGGAAAAGGAACTTGGCATCAAGTGCGGCGAATGCACGGAGGACGGGCTGTTCTCCATCGACAGCTGCCGCTGTGTGGGCGCGTGCGGACTTGCCCCCGTCATGATGATCGGCGAGGACGTGCACGGCAAGCTCACCCCCGAAATGGTGAAGGGCATCCTGGACAGCTACAAAAAGGAGGATAAGGCATGACCATTCAAGAACTTGACGCCATTCGCAAGAAGAAGAAACCGCTCATCGACGTGAGACGCGTCGTGCGCGAACAGGGCGAAAAGCTCGCCGCAAAGACGGGTTACCGCAAACAGGTGCTCGTGTGCGGCGGTACGGGCTGCACCTCCTCCCATTCCATGAAGGTGATCGCCCAGCTCGAGGCTTCCTTGAAAGAGCTGAAGATCGACGACGTGCTCATCGTCAAGACGGGCTGCTTCGGGCTGTGCGCCCTCGGCCCCATCATGATCGTCTATCCCGAGGGTGCGTTCTACGCGCAGATGACGCCCGAGCACGCCAAGACCGTTGTGGAGCAGCACCTCGTCAAGGGGGGCAGCATCGTAAAGGAACTGCTCTATCAGGGCACGGTCGCAAAGGACGGCACCATCATCCCCTTTGCGGAGACGCCCTTCTACAAGAAACAGATGCGCATTGCGCTGAGAAACTGCGGCGTCATCGCCCCCGAGGACATTGAAGAGGCGATCGCAGCGGGCGACTATGCCGCCATCGAGAAGGTGCTCACCTCCATGACGCCCGACGACGTCATCAACGAGATGCTCGCCTCCGGGCTGCGCGGCAGAGGGGGCGCGGGCTTCCCCACGGGCAGAAAGTGGTCGTTTGCAAAGGCGTCGCAGGGCGACGTGAAGTACGTGTGCTGCAACGCGGACGAGGGCGATCCCGGCGCGTTCATGGACCGCTCCGTACTCGAAGGCGATCCCCACTGCGTGTTGGAGGCAATGACCATCGCGGGCTATGCGATCGGCGCGCATCAGGGCTATATCTACGTGCGTGCAGAGTACCCCGTCGCCGTCGAACGCCTCAAGATCGCCATCAAACAGGCGCGTGAATACGGCTTGCTCGGCAAGGACATCCTGGGGCTTGGCTTTGACTTTGACATTGAGATCAGGCTGGGCGCGGGCGCGTTCGTGTGCGGCGAGGAGACGGCGCTCATGACCTCCATCGAGGGGCACCGCGGCGAACCTCGTCCCCGTCCCCCCTTCCCCGCCGTAAAGGGCTTGTTCGGCAAACCCACCATCCTCAACAACGTGGAGACGTGGGCGAACGTCAACCCCATCATCATGAACGGCGCGGCATGGTTTGCCAAGATCGGCACGCAGACTTCGACGGGCACCAAGGTGTTCGCCCTCGGCGGCAAGATCACCAACGTCGGCCTTGTGGAAGTGCCCATGGGCACGACGCTGCGCGAGATCGTGGAGGAGATCGGCGGCGGCATCCCGGGCGGCAAGAAGTTCAAGGCGGCGCAGACGGGCGGGCCTTCGGGCGGGTGCATCCCCGCGGAGTGCATCGACACCCCCATCGACTACGACAGCCTGCTCGCCATCGGCTCCATGATGGGCTCGGGCGGCATGATCATCCTCGACGAGAACGACTGCATGGTGGACATCTCCAAGTTCTACCTCGAATTTACGGCGGACGAGAGCTGCGGGAAGTGCACCCCCTGCCGCATCGGTACCAAGCGCCTGTTGCAGCTGCTCACCAAGATCACGGAGGGCAAGGGCGAAAGTGAGGACCTTGTCAAGATCGAGGAACTCGCCTCGCACATGAAGCAGTCCTCGCTGTGCGCCCTGGGACAGAGCGCGCCCAACCCCATCCTCTCCACGCTGCGCTACTTCCGCCAGGAATACGTCGACCACATCGAGAAGAAGCACTGCGACGCGGGCGTATGTAAGGCGCTTTTGACCTACTCCATCGACGCAGAGAAGTGCCGCGGCTGCACGCTGTGCGCGCGCAACTGCCCCACGCACGCCATCACGGGCAAGGTGCGCGAGGCGCACGTCATCGACAAGGACATCTGCATCAAGTGCGGCGTGTGTATGCAAAACTGCAAGTTCGGTGCAGTCGTGAGAAGCTGAGGTGAAGATCATGGCAAAAAACGTTACTTTGACGATCAACAATATCTCCGTTACCGTTCCCGAGGGAACGACGATTTTGCAGGCGGCGCGCCAGGCACACATTGAGATCCCCACGCTGTGCTATTTGAAGGACGTCTCCTGCGTTGGCTCCTGCCGTATGTGCGTGGTGGAGGCGACGGGCGCAAGAGGGCTGGTTGCCGCGTGCGTGTACCCCGTTGCCGAGGGCATGGAGGTGCGCACCAACACCGAGAAGTGCCGCGAGAGCAGAAAGATGACGCTGGAACTGCTGCTCTCCAAGCACAAGAAGAAGTGCCTCTCCTGCGAGCGCAACCACAACTGCGAGCTGCAAAAGCTCTCCCTTGGCTACGGCGTGGACGAGGACAGATTCAAGGGCGAGGACTTCGTGCTCCCCATCGACACTTCCGCCCCCTACGTGGTGCGCGACAACGACAAGTGCATCAACTGTATGCGCTGCGTGGCGGCGTGCAGAAAGCAGCACGTGAACGCCATCGGCCCCATCGGAAGAGGGTTCAACGTACATATCGGCTCTGCCTTTGATATGCCCCTCTTCGAATCGGTGTGCGTGGGCTGCGGTCAGTGCATCGTCGCCTGCCCCGTGGGTGCGCTCTCCGAGCGCTCCACCATCGACGAGGTGTGGAAGGCGTTTGCCGATCCCACCAAGAAGGTGGTGTTCTTCACCGCACCCTCCGTGCGCGCAACGCTGGGCGAGGCGTTCGATATGCCCATCGGCACCAACGTGGAGGGCAAGATGGTGGCAGCCATCCGCCGCCTTGGGAACTGCGAAGTGTTCAACATGGACGTGACCGCAGACCTCACCATCATGGAGGAGGCGAGCGAGCTCATCAACCGCATCAAGACGGGCAAGCCCATGCCCATGTTCACCTCCTGCTGCCCCGCGTGGGTGAAGTTCGTGGAACAGAAGTATCCCGAAATGATCCCCCACCTCTCCTCCTGCAAATCTCCCCAGCAGATGTTCGGCGCGCTGTTGAAGACGTATTGGTGCGAGAAGCATCACATTCGTCCCGAAGATCTGTACACGGTATCCGTCATTCCCTGCACGGCGAAGAAGTACGAGTGCCATCGCCCCGAGATGGAGGGCGAAGTCAACGCCGCCATCACCACGCGCGAGCTTGCGCGCATGATCAAGACGGCGGGCATCAAGTTTACCGAACTGCCCGATGAGGACTTCGACAATCCCTTTGCAACGGCAACGGGCGGCGGCGCCATCTTCGGCGCGACGGGCGGCGTGATGGAGGCTGCGCTGCGCACGGCGGCGCACATGCTGGACGGCAGCTTTGAAGTACTCGACTTCTTTGCGGTGCGCGGCAGCAATCCCATCAAGGAGGCGACCTACCTCGTCGCAGGGCACACCCTGCGCGTTGCAGTCGCTTCGGGGTTGGAGAATGCGGCAAAGCTGCTCGAACAGATCAAGTCGGGCGAGAAGAAGTACGACTTCGTGGAGATCATGGCGTGCCCCGGCGGATGCGTGAACGGCGGCGGACAGCCCACCCTCTCGGACAGCGTGAGAAACTCCGTCGAGCTCAAGGAGACGCGCGCCAAGGCGCTGTACATGAGCGACAGCCACAACGAGCTGCGCCGCTCCTCCGGCTCCCCCGTCATCGATATGCTGTACGAGGACTACTTCATCTTCCCCAACAGCCACAAGGCGCACGAAGTGCTGCACACCAACTACAAGAAAGACAAGCGCATTTAAGCGCGCGAGGGCTTCCGTCAGGAAGCCCTCCTCTTTTTTTGCACACCCGCACACGTGCGCATATTCGAATACGTATGAAAAAACCGCGTCCAAACGGACGCGGTTTGCCTTTTATTCCATTACTTTTGCACGAAGTGCTCCTTGCCCATGCCGCACAGCGGGCACACCCAATCCTCGGGCAGCTCTTCAAAGGGAACTTCCCCCTCGTACTCGTAGCTGCAGATGTCGCACACGTACTTCTTCTTCGCCTCTTCCTTGGGCGCAGCGGCGGGCGCGGGCACCGCCTCTACGCGTTGGAAGTGCTCCTTGCCCATGCCGCACAGCGGGCACACCCAATCATCGGGCAACTCTTCAAAGGGCGTTGCGCCGTCGTATTCGTAGCTACAGATGTCGCACACGTACTTGGTCTTGGGCTCGTCCGCCGCGCTCTCCTCCACATAGGTGGGTGCGTTGGCGCTCGTCTTGCCCTTGAGTACCTTGTGATAGTAGGCGTACGTCATGGGAGCGTCCTTCTTCAACTCGTCCGCGTCCACGACTTCGCCGAGAAATACGGTGTGCGTCTCCGTCTCCATCCTGTCGATCACCTTGCAGGCGAACCAGGCGATGCTCTCATCAGGCACGGGCATCTTGCCGCGCACGCGATAGTTGACGCCCGCGAACTTATCCACCGTCTTGGAGGACATGAAGCCGAACCTGCCGATGAGCGAGGGCTCGCAGTGCTCGCCCAGCACGCAGAGGGCGAAGTACCCCGTGTCCTCGATGCACTTGTGCGTGTTGTTCACGCGGTTGATGCTCACCGCGATGGTGGCAGGTTCCGCCGTGATCTGCATGGCGCTGTTGGCGACGCAGCCGACGGGACGGCCGTCCTCCCACGCCGTGCACAGATACACGCCGTAAGAGAGCTGATAAAATGCTTTTACGTTCATAACCATCCTCCGTTATCATATCGTTTTGGGGAGAGCTTGCGCCACTTGGGAATACGCAAACGGGCGGAAGTCTCCCACTTTTTTACAAGCATCACAACGTAATATTCCGCGTTGAGATTGATGACGAACAGCGCGATGAGCGCGATGGAGAGCCCAACCGCCAGCGCAACGAGCTTGCCCGCGAGGATCGCGACAAAGACGATGAGATAGATCGTCGTCACATAGATGAGCACCTCCGCCACCAACAGCAGCAGGCAGTTTTTCAAATTTACCACCGCGAAGAAGGGAAGTTTGCCCTGCCCGAACAGACAGTACGCCTCGATGAGCCCCACGAAACCGTAGAGCAGCACGGTCACGATCGTAGAGGCGACCGCGCCGGGGTTGAGCAGCGCCATGAACCACACCACGAAGGAGATGAGCGTGGAGGAGAGCACGGTGTCCACCAGCGAATTGAGCAGCGACTTCTTCCACCCGCGGCGAATGGTGCGGCTGCGCACGAACGCACCCGTGACGAAGTAGCCGAGCAAGATGCCCACCCCCACCGCCACGCCCGCCACGATGAGCGTGCGTATGACGTTGAAGATGAACATGGAGATCGCCACGGAGAGCTGCGTAGTGAGCTCTGCCGCCGCCGCTTCCGAGAGGCGGAAGAACTCGGCAAAGAGCGCGGACAGCCACTGCGGAGAGAGCATCGTGCGGATCGCCATGCCCACGTCAGACCAATCGAGGGAGCGAATGGCGGTGATGAGGTAGGCGAGCAATTCGTTCGCCTGCGCCTTGACTTCGGGCAGGATCTCGCCCACGTCATGCACGAGCGCGCTCACATTCTGCGGGATCGCGTTGATGAGCACGTTCACGCCCAGGAGCGCCCCCAGCAGGACGCCGCCCAGCGGCACGAATATGTATACAAGGCACTTGAGAAAATTCAAAAGTGCGTCTCCGATCAGCCGCATCCCCGTACTCCTAACGACAAAAAGAAAGCGGACGAATTCGTCCGCATCCTCTTACTTGTTCTCTTCTTTTTGTGCGACGACTTCTTTTCCGTCGTAATAGCCGCAGTTCTTGCACACTCTGTGCGCCACCTTCATCTCGTGGCAGTGCGGGCACTCGACAAGCGTGGGCGCGGTCGCCTTGTAGTTTGCAAAGCGCTTGTTCGTCCTGCTCTTGGATTGTTTTGTCTTGGGTACCGCCATCTTGATTCACCTCACTTTACAATTCATTCTCATTCCCATGCGGGAAGGCTGCATTCACTTTCACACTCCAGACGGGCGGGCAACGCAAACATGAGCGCGTCGCGCAGCGCCTCGCGGAGGTCGATCTTGCCGCCGAAATAGCCGTAGTCCTCCTCCCCGCTTGGAAGATTCGGAACAAACAGCGCGTCCACCTCGCCCTCGTAGGTGCGCTCCACGTCGCTTAAACAGCGGGAGCACTGCCCTTTGAGCGAAAAGGCGATCGAGCCCGTTACTTCCACCTCACCGTTTTCGAAGATCTTATAGCCAAGATCTGCCTTGACGGGGGAGGCAAAAGCAGCGTATGGAATATCGATGAGGGACTTGTCCCCCTCGTATTCAAATGTCAGCACACCTTCGCGGATGCCGCGAGCGGTGTTGCCGCGTACGTCTATCTCGAACATGGACGAAAAAAGTATAGTATGTTTGCGCGCATTTGTCAATCTTTTTTATGCCCGCAAACGCGATTATTTTGAGATTTTCTCAGACGAGCGCCGCCGTTTCGCGCGCGATGACGAGCTCTTCGTTGGTGGGAATGACGAGCACCTTCACGCGGGAGTCCGCTGCGGAGATGTCGTGAATGGTGCCGTCGTTGCGGAAGTTGTTCTTCTCCTTGTCCAGCTTCACGCCCATGAACTCCAGCCCGCTCACAACGCCTTCGCGAATGAAGGGGGTGTTTTCGCCCACGCCCGCGGTGAACACGATGCAGTCCACGCCGCCCAATGCCGCCGCATAGCTGCCCACATACTTCTTGCAGGCGTATGTAAACATATCGAGGGCGAGGCGGGCGCGGTCGTTCCCCTCGTCGCGCGCCTTGGCAAGGTCGCGGAAGTCGGAGGAGACGCCGGAGATGCCCAGCATACCGCACTTCTTATTGAGGTAGGCAACCCCCTCTTCCATCGTCATGCCCTTCTTCACACAGAGGAACTCGATGGCTGCAACGTCGATGTCGCCGCTGCGCGTGCCCATGGGAACGCCCGCGAGCGGGGTGAAGCCCATAGAGGTATCGATGCACTTGCCGCCCTTGACGGCGGAGATGGAGGAACCGTTCCCCAGATGGCAGGTGATGATGTTCAGCTCCTCGGGCTGCTTGCCCAAGTACTGCGCCGCCGCACCCGCAACGAACTTGTGCGAAGTGCCGTGCGCGCCGTACTTTCTCACCTTGTACTGCTTGTAGTCGTCGTAGTCGATGGCGTACAGGTGCGCATAGTCGGGCATGGTCGCGTGGAAGGAGGTGTCAAAGACGAGCGCCATCTTCTTATCGGGCATGACCGCACGGCAGGCGTTGATGCCCAGAATGGCGGCGGGATTGTGCAGAGGTGCGAGCTCTGCGATCTCGTCCATCGTCTTCATGACCTCGTCGCTCACGAGGGTGGTCTTGTTGAACGCCTCGCCCGAGGCAACGACGCGATGCCCCACGGCGTCGATCTCGTCCATGGAGGAGATGACGCCCGCCTCGCCGTCTACGAGCTCCTTGAGCACGAGGGAGATGGCGCCCGTGTGATCGGGCATCTCCTTTTCGATGACGAATTCCTGCCCCTTTGCCTTGTGCGTGAGCTTGCCGCCGGGGATGCCGATGCGTTCGCACGTGCCCTTTGCGAGCACCGCTTCCGTCTCCATGTCGATGAGTTGATATTTGAGCGAGGAGCTCCCCGCGTTGATGACTAAGATCTTCATTTCATTCCCCTCCTTCTCACTTGCCTGCCTGCAATGCCGTTACCGCAACTGCGCACACGATGTCCGCCGCCTTGCACCCGCGCGAGAGATCGTTGAGCGGTTTTGCAAAGCCCTGGCAGATGGGGCCGATCGCCTGGAACCCGCCGAGGCGCTCTGCGATCTTGTAGCCGATGTTGCCCGCCTGCAGGTCGGGGAAGATGAACACGTTCGCGTGTCCCGCAACGGGGGAACCGGGCGCCTTCATCGCCGCGACTTCGGGCACGATGGCTGCGTCGAATTGCAGCTCGCCGTCGATGAGAAGCTCGGGCGCCTTCTCCTTGGCGATCCTCGTCGCCTCGGCGACCAGCGTCACGTTGTCGTGCTTTGCGCTGCCCTTGGAGGAGAAGGAGAGCATGGCGACCTTGGGTTCAAGCCCTGCGATCTCCTTTGCGCTCTTCGCCGTTGCGATGGCGCACTCCGCAAGCCCTTCCGCCGTGTAGGTGGGGTTGAGCCCGCAGTCTGCGAAGATGATCACGTCGTCCTCCACATACTTGTTGCCCGTGAGCGTGGGAGGCACCATGAGGTTGAAGGAGGACACCGCGGAGACGCCGGGCGCCGTCTTTACGATCTGAAGCCCGGGGCGCAGCGTGTTTGCGGTGGAGTGGCAGGCGCCCGAGACGAGCCCGTCTGCATCCCCCGCCTTGAGCATGAGCGCGCCGAAGAAGGTGGCGTCCTTTGCCTGCTCCTTCGCCTGTTCCTCCGTCATGCCCTTTGCCTTGCGCAGCTCGTAGAGGAGCGCGGCATATTCTTCCAGCTTGGGCGAAGTCGCGGGATCGACGATCTCCACCTTGGTAAGATCGGTATCGGGATTGTTGCGCTTGATCTCCTCTGCATTGCCCAACAGAATGATATGCGCAATGCCGTCCTCCGCGCACTCTGCCGCCGCCTCGACGACGCGCTTGTCCTCGCCCTCGCAAAGGACGATGCGCTTATTCAGCTCCTTCGCCTTCGACTTGATCTTTTCCACGATCGTTCCACTCTCTTTCAGCGTTCTGCCCAGCTTTTTCAAGCTCTGTACAAACCCTGCCATACCTTCTTTTCTGACTCCTTCGAAATTACTTTATTTTTCTCCTCAAATCGTGTATAATAATACACGGGAGACCTTTCCAATCTATTATACACCTTCTCCCGACAAAAGTAAAGGACACACGGGAAAAAAATGAAATTTTGTGCGGTCGTTTGTGAGTATAATCCCTTTCATAACGGGCACCTGCACCAATTGGAGCAGTTGAAGGCGCGCGGGGAAAAGCTGCTGCTCATCATGAGCGGGAACTTCACCCAGCGCGGGGAAGCCGCCGTGTTCGACAAGTACACGCGGGCGCGCCACGCCGTGCTGTGCGGGGCGGACGCGGTGCTCGAACTGCCCACGGCGTTTGCGGTGGGCGCGGCGGAGACGTTCGCGCGCGGCGCGCTCTCCATCCTCGCCTCCATCCCCGCCGTAAAGACGCTCGCCTTCGGCTGCGAGAGCGGCTCTAAGGAGGCGTTCATGCAGGCGGCGAAGGCGTCCTCTTCGGAGGACAAGCAGTTCAAGGCGCTGCTCAAAGAGAATATGCAGGGCGGCGCGTCCTATGTGAAGGCGCGCACGCAGACGGTGCTCGCGCTCAACAAGGACATCGACGAGGCGCTCTTCACCTCCCCCAACAACATTCTGGGGCTGGAATACTGCCGCGCCATCCTTGCGCTGCGCGCAGACATCGCACCCCTCCCCCTCCCGCGCGTGGGCGGCGGCTATGCGGACAGCGAACTCAAAAAGAACTTCTCCTCCGCCACCGCGCTGCGCCTTGCGATGAACGATCCCGCCCGCAAGACAAGGCGGCTCATCAAAAAGAACGTGCCCGCCTGCGTATTCGAGGACTTGGAGGGGGCGCAGCCCATTCCCTTTGAACGCGCCGCGCTCGCCGCGCTCGCCCTCACCCCCGCCGAGGAGATCGCCCTCTGCCCCGACTGCAACGAGGGGCTGGAGAACAGGTTGAAGGCGATCGTGCGCAGCAATCCCGATTACGATGAGATGCTGGAAAAGGTCGTCTCCAAGCGCTACACCCTCTCCCGCCTCAAGCGCATCCTC
>CALVTZ010000024.1 GCA_944363255.1 uncultured Clostridia bacterium | reverse complement strand
CAGCCGCCTGTTCGCGTTGAAAAAGACGTAAAATTCGTTCTCGTCGCAGGAAAAATACTTCTCCGCCTCGCCCGAGGAGAGCAGAGAAAAAACAACGGGGAAGGAATCGCACAGCAGAATTTCGCTGCCCGCGCACATACGCTGCGCAGCGAGATGCGAGTAGCTGCCCTTTGGCCCAAGACAGCTCACCTTCCTTCCGCAATACGTTCTCTTCCCCATTGTTTGTGCCATGTTATGCCCTCTCCGCAATGTCAAGGATCAAGCGCTCGCTGTCCTCCCAGCCCAGGCAGGGATCGGTGATGGACTTGCCGAACACCACGTCGTGCTGTTGGTTGCCCTCCACGAGGAAACTCTCGATCATGAACCCCTTTACGATCCTTCTGAAGCCCGTATCGAAGCTGCGGTTTTGCATGACTTCGTTGACGATCCTGATCTGCTGGCGGCACTGCTTGCCCGAATTGGAGTGGTTGGTATCGATGATGATGACGGGATATTTGAGCTCGCCGTTCGCCTTTTCATAGCCTGCGAGCACGTTCATCACCGTCTCGTAGTGGTAGTTGGGAACGTCGTTTCCGCTCTTGTCCACTCTGCCGCGCAGCACGCAATGCGCATAGGGATTGCCCTGCGTCTGCACCTGCCAGTTGTGGTACTTGAATACCTGCGGGCTCTGCGCCGCGAACACGGAGTTGAGCAGCACCTGAATGCTGCCGCCCGTGGTGTTCTTGATGCCGACGGGCGTCTCGATCCCGCTGGAAACAAGGCGATGCAGTTGATTTTCGCTCGAACGCGCACCCACGGCGACGTAGGTGAGCAGATCTTCCATATACGCATAATTTTCGGGATAGAGCATCTCGTCCGCAGCCGAAAGCCCGCTCACCTCGATGGCGCGCAGGTGAAGATCGCGAATGGCGCGAATGCCCGCAAGGATATTCTCCTTATTTTCGGGATCGGGCTGGGAGAACATTCCCTTATAGCCCACCCCGCGCGTGCGCGGCTTGTTGGTGTAGATGCGGGGCACGATGACGAGCTTGTCCTTGACGCGCTCGTTCAGCCTGCCCAGACGACGCATATATTCGAGCACGGGCGCGCTCTCGTGCGCGGAGCAAGGCCCCACGATGACGAGCAGCTTATCAGACTTCCCCGTGATGACGTCCTCACACAGTTTGTCGCGTTCCTGCTTGATCTTCTTCAGCGATTCGGGTAGAGGTCTCTCTGCCACAAGTTCCTCTGCAGAGGGAATGAAAATTTGCTTCTCAAACATACTTTTTCTCCAAAATGTACTCATATACCGCCTCAGGAACGTATTCCTCAAACGGCTTCTTGAATGCAATGCAATTTTTTACGAGCGTCGAACTCACCTGAATGTGTTCCTGCTCGGAGGGAAGGTAGAGCGTGATCATATCGGGATCGAGCTTTCTGCTTGCAAAGTGATCGGCGTTCTCATACTCAAAGTCGATGGTGTTGCGAATGCCGCGCACATAGAAGGGCGTGCCCTCCTGCTCCAAAAGGTCGACGATGGTCTTATCCCAGATGACAACGCGCACGCGCGGCTCGCCCGCATACACGCGGGAGATCATCTCCGCCCGCTCGTTTGCGGTGAAAAGACAGCTCTTGCGCTTGTTCTCCGCCACGGCGACGAGCACTTCGTCGAAAATTTTCAGACACTTGTCCACGGTGTCTGCGTGCCCCACCGTAAAGGGATCGAATGTCCCGGCAAACACGCACTTCTTCATGCTAACCCCCAAAAGCTCACGCGCGCCCTTCCGTAGCAGCGCTCGTCCCGCTTGATAAACCCTTCGTATTCGCCCGTCTCGCGCTCGCACTCATACACCACGAGCCCGTCCTCGCGCAACAGCCCGCGCTCTTTGGTGAGCGAGAGCAGTTCGCCGAGGTAGTCCTCCTTGTAGGGCGGATCGGCGAAGATGAGGTCGAACGTGCCCTCCACGCGCATGAGGCAGCTTTTGAAGTCGCACTCATACACCTTTGCGTGCTCCTTGAGCGCAGTCAAATTCTTTTTGAGAATGGCAACGCTCTCGGGCGCATTGTCGCAGAACACGACCTCCTCCGCCCCGCGCGAGAGGCTTTCCAAGCCCAGCGCGCCGCTTCCCGAAAAGAGATCAAGCACGCGCGCACCCACAAGACGGGGCGACAAGATCTGAAAGAAGGACTCCTTTGCCCTGTCCGAAGTGGGGCGAACGTCCATTCCGCGAAAGGAAGCAAGCACTCTTCCGCGGTGTTTTCCCGCAATGATCCTCATCTCTTTTTCTTTTTGGACTGCAACGTCTTGCGGCGCTGCTCCTCCGTCTGCTCGTGCAGCTCCTTCTTCGCGCTCTCTGCGGCGGCGGCAAGCTCGTTGGAACGCTCCACTTCGCGCTCCTTCTTGCGCTTTTCCACCATCGCGCCCACGATGTAGAACACACCGCTCACGACGAAGGGAATGATCGTCATCATGATCGACCAATAGAAGCTGACGTGCATCCAGCTGATGGGAATGATCGCCCAGCTTGCGAACATAATGAGGAACACGCCCGCCGCGCTGCCCACCGACTGACCGTAGAACGCGCCCGCAAGCCCGCCGAAGATGATGACGGGAATGCCGATGAAGAACCCGATGACGAAGCCCTTCCACCAGCGGTATTCGCGCTCAACGCGGTGATCGCCGCCCGAAACAATGCCGTACGCCGCGTTCTTGCGGTGCAAGTTGCCCGTGAGATAGGCGTCAAAGTGCATCGAACCGTAGTTATAGAGAAGGTGCGCGTTGAATGCCATTCCGCCCACCATGCAGATGATGCCAAGCACGATCTCGATCGTGCTGTTCCCCTCGTTGATCGCCTGCAACGCGAGCATGAGAAGGCTCATGAACAGATACATGAGATAGGGCACGATCATGCGCCGCCAGCACTCGCGCTGGATGCGCCAGAACAGCTTCCACTTTGAGGGATGCAAGCTGTTTTCCTGTACGTGTTTCTTCATACGTCCTCCGATGAAAATACCTGCTTTTGTCAATTATAATGGTTTGCGCCCGCGATGTCAAGTTCTCGTATCGCATTTTCAAAAAGGCGCACGCCCTCTTCGGTGATGAGTGCGTGAAGGGGCACGTCGTGTGCCTCGCGCGGCACGCTCTTTACAACTTGTCCCGCATAGGCGAGCCCCACGCGCAGCATCTTGGGATGGTCGTGGAAGAAGGCGTCGTAATATCCCCCGCCGTAGCCGAGGCGATACCCCCCTTCGTCCACGCCGAGTAGCGGAACGAGGGCGACTTCGCAGGGCGTGTCCTCCCCCGAAAGCGGCTCCAGAATGCCGAACTTGCTGTACGCCATCTCCCCTTGCGCGGGCGCGGCGATGATCTTCCGTCCCACCGTGCGCGGAATACATACCCGCTTGCCCATCTCATTGAGGCGGGCGATCAGCTCGTGCGTGCCCACTTCAAAGCGGAAGGAAACGTAGCAGAAAAAACTGCTGCGGCGAGCATATTCAGAGCGGAAAAAATGCTCCGCGATCGCCGCGTCCCGCTCGTTGCTTTTCAGCTTTCCGCGCAGAGCAGACAGCTCCCGCCTCAGCCTGATCTTCTCCTCAAACGTAGATCTTCACCGTTCCTTGTAATATTTTTACGAGCGCCTCATATACGCTCGTGCCCTGTTCCCGTGCATAGGCGGAAAAATCGGAAAGAATGAGCTTGCGCCGCCCGATCTTCGCCCTGCCCGCAAGCACACACGCGTCCATGCAAAGCGGCCGACCATTCGTGCAGCGGAAGAACCCGTCGCCGTAGCCCATGCGCAGCGTGTGAAAGGTGCGCTCGCCCGCCGCGCGCGCATACCCCGCGCCTTCCCCCACCCGCCTGCAACTGTGCGAGACGGTCGCGTACACCTTGGCAGCCCGATGAAGGGAAAGCCTGCCTTCGAAGCCCGCGGGAAGATAGCCGTAGAGCGCAATGCCCGCGCGCACGCCGTCAAACGCATAGCCGGCGATCGCGCCGCCCGTGCCCGAGAGGTGCGCAGCAAGCTGCGGAAAGACCTCCCGCGCCGCGTGAACGGCTTGAAGAAAGCGCTCCGCCTGTTGCGCGCGCGCCGCGCCGTCCTCTGCGAGGTAGAGATGGGAATACACGCCCGTCATGCAGATCCCCGCCCGCAGCGCCTCCCTGCAAGTTGCCCCAACGAGGGAGGGGCGCACGCCGTAGCGGTTCATGCCCGTGTTCACGGCGAGTTCGCACTGCGGACGGCAACCCGCTCTTTTTATGAGAGCGAGCACGGCGCGGGAGGTGACAGAGAGCGTGAGCCCGTATTCGCTGCCCCGCACGACCTCCTCGACGGAGAGCGGCGGCGTGAGCACGAGCACCCCTTCCCGAACGCCCGAAATGCGCAAGGCCGCCCCTTCATCGACCGTGGAAACGGCAAAGGAAGAGGCGATCCCCGTGAGCGCGTGGGCGACTTCGGCTGCGCCGTGCCCGTACGCGTCATCTTTTACAACGGCGATGAGCGGCGCTCCCGCAGCCGCGCACACCGCCCTTGCATTCTCCCGAATGGCGCGAAGAGAGATGGTTGCAAGCATGGTTTGCATACCATCATGGTATGCCGAACTTCGCCCTGCTGTTACGCCTTATAGACAAACCTGTGGCAATGCTCGCACTCGACGACGTTGCCGCCCGCAAGTTTGCCCTGTTGGGCGAGCGGGAAATCCATGCCACACGTGCAGCGATCGTTTTGCAGCGGCACGAGAATGGGGAAGATGCGCTCCTTGCGCTTTGCCGTGTACTGCGCGAGCTTATCCGCGGGGATATTCTTTGCGATCTCCTCCATCTTCTTTTGCAGCGCCTTGACGTCGCCTGCGTGCGCAGCCTTGACTTCCTTGAACTTTTCCGAATACTCCTTGTACTGCTCCTGCATATCGATCGTCTGCTTCTTCAGCTTTTTATACTCGTCGGAAGTGCTCTTGATCTCCGTATTCAGCTTGTTGAGTTCCGCCTTGAGCCCGCGCAGCCTGTCGGAAAGCGCCAGCGCGTTCTTCTTATAGAACGAGACGTCGCCGCCCCCTTCCACCATCTCGTCGAGATCGGCATACTCGGTGATGGACTTGACCATCTCCTCGCTGCGGGCGTTCAGCTGCACGCAAAGCTCGCTGAGCTCCACCGCGCGCTTTTCCATTGCATCCAAACGCTCGAGGGCGGATTCGATAAACTTTCTCGCCTGAACATACTTCTTGCGCTCCTCGCTTGCGCCGATCTCCTGCTCGATCTTGCGCAGCTGCGCGTCCACCTTCTGATACTCCAACAATTCGTTCAATACCGACATATTACGCTCCTTTTCTTTTAGATGAGGGAGAGGTCTGTGAAGAGCTTGCTCTCCACGCCCTCGCCGATAAATTTCTCTTTGAGTGCGCCGTAAAAGCGCGTAAAACCATATAATTCCGCCGCGTAGTGGGTAAGAATGACAACGTTCATCCCCCCTTCCACCGCCGAGGCGATGAGATGATGCTTGGGATCGGAGGAAACAAAGGTATCCGCCCCCGCCGAACGCGCGAAGTTCACGCTCTCGTCCATCATGCCCGCGCCGCAAAAGCTGGCGACGCGTTTGACGGGGCGATCGCCGTAGACAACGACGCGCTCCGTTTGAAACTTCTCTTTGACCGCCGCCACGAACTGTGCAAATTCCGTGGGTGCAACGTCATACACTCTGCCGTAGCCGCCCCCTTCCACGCGTTCCAGAACGTCAAGCGCCGCACTTCCGCCCAAGCCCTGCATGAGGCTCTCGTCAATGCCGTTTGGCGCCATATCCAAATTGATATGCGCGGAGATGACGGAGATGCCCGCCTGCACCGCCTGCAAGACCTGCGCGCCCGCGCCCTCTGCGGTGATGGAGCGAATGGGCGTATAGATGGCGGGATGGTGCGTGACGATGAGCTGCGCCCCCCACGCGATCGCCTCCCTGACTGCCGCGGACGAGAGATCGAGCGCGAAGAGCACGCGGGTGATCTCCCTGCCGCCGTCGATGAGAACGCCGCTGTTGTCGTAGCCGTTGCAGTCCTTGATATAGCGTTCGCTCAACACAAAGGGCGCAACCCGATCGACCAATTCATAACACTTCGTCAACTGCATCTGTGATCTCCTCCAAAGTGTACAGCCGCGCGCGCAGTGCGTCGCGGTTTTCGCGGCTCATATCGGGAGCTGTCAGGAAGGCGCGCAATTTCGCCTGCTCCTCCCGCACCATGGCGATGAAGTCCTTTCCGGGGTTCTTGAGATTGTCCCGCCCGAAGAGCAGTTCAAAGTCCGAATAGCTGTCGCCGCCACCCCCCTCGCCCGCGATGAGGTCGTAGTACTTTCCGTCGAAAAATGTATAGTCCGCCGTGATCTTACATCCGTTTGCAAGCAGGAAGGCGCGCACCTTGTCGCTGTTCTTCATGGGTTGAAGCACAAAGCGCGGCGGGATACGCCCGTCCAGAATGCGAATGATCTCCTCTCCGCCCATGCCCGCGATGAGCACGAGCTCACACGCCTCGGGAAGTCCCTGCATCCCGTCTGCGCAGATCGCCTTACACCGCCCCGCCTGAATATGCGCCTGCAGGAGCCGCTCCGCCTTTTGCAGACTGCCGCGCGAGATGTCCGAGATATACGCCCGCTCGCACAGATCGTTCTCCAGCATATATTGCGTGCAGTAGCCGTGATCGCAGCCGATGTCTGCAAAGCTCTCCGCCCGCGTGAGGTGCGAACAGATGCGCTCCAATCGCACGCTCATCAGTCGAGGAAGTCCTTGAGCTTTTTGCTGCGGCTGGGATGGCGCAGCTTTCTGAGCGCCTTCGCCTCGATCTGACGGATGCGCTCACGCGTGACGTTGAACTCCTTGCCTACCTCTTCGAGGGTGCGGGGCTTGCCGTCGTCAATGCCGTAGCGCAGGCGCAGCACCTTTTCCTCGCGCGGGGTGAGCGTATCCAGCACGCCGAGCAGCTGCTCTTTGAGCATGATGAAGGCAACGTAATCGCTGGGCGTCTGCGTCTTGTCGTCCACGATGAAGACGCCGAGGTGCGAATCCTCCTCTTCCCCGATGGGCGTTTCAAGCGAGACGGGATCCTGCGCGATCTTCTGGATCTCCCGCACGCGGGCGACATCCACGCCCATCGCCTCTGCGATCTCCTCGGGCAGCGGTTCGCGCCCGTTCTCCTGCAGGAGCATACGCGAGACGCGCGTGAGCTTGTTGATCGTCTCCACCATGTGCACGGGAATGCGGATGGTGCGCGCCTGGTCTGCAATGGCGCGGGTGATGGACTGACGGATCCACCACGTTGCGTAGGTGGAGAACTTGAACCCCTTTTGGTAGTCGAACTTCTCCACCGCCTTCATGAGTCCGAGGTTGCCCTCCTGAATGAGGTCGAGGAAGAGCATTCCGCGCCCCACATACCGCTTTGCAATGGAGACGACAAGGCGGAGGTTCGCCTCCGAAAGTCTGCGCTTTGCAGCCTCGTCCCCGTCCTGCATCTTGCGCGCGAGTTCGATCTCCTCGTCGCCCGAGAGCAGCGGCACCCGCCCGATGTCTTTGAGGTACATCTTCACGGGATCGTCCAGCCCGATATCGGAGAGCGCCTGTTCGAAGAGCTCCTTCTCGCGCTCGTCCTCGTCGAAGATGGTCACGCCCTGTTCGGGAAGTGCCTTATACACCTCTTCGATCTGTTGTGCCGAGAGGTTGTGCTTTTCCAAAACGTCGCACAGCGCGTTGGTGGAAATGCTGCCCTTCATGCGATAGTCGGTCGCGATGCCTTCGATAATTTCCTGCAGTTTTTGTTCGGTGATCATTTACGTTCTTCCTCCGAGATCGGTGAGTTTTTTCATGAAGTGATTGATTTTGAGAAGTGCTGCCCGCCGCTCTTCCTGCGTCGTCGCCTCCGCATAGCTGCGCTTTGCCGCCACGATGTCGTCACGCACCGCCTTGCGCCGCAGCATGATGAGACAGTCTTTGAAGTAGC
The DNA here is from genome assembly GCA_944363255.1 of uncultured Clostridia bacterium. Lineage (GTDB taxonomy): Bacteria > Bacillota > Clostridia > Christensenellales > Borkfalkiaceae > Gallimonas. The sequence goes on along the minus strand of CALVTZ010000024.1, from coordinate 6,183 downwards.
GCGGCGCGTCGTCCGCGTCCAGCCTTCCGTCGTTATAGCCGAGCACGTCGCACAGCGTGGGGCTGTCCGTGCCCATTTCGTCGAAGATGCCGCCCGCACGCACTCTGCCCGCCAGCCTGCCCTCCGCGATGTAATTTGCGATCTTGCCAAGGTCGCCTTCAAAGGCAAATTCGGTGGGATCGAAGTCGAGGGCGTACGGTTTGGAAAGCAGCGCCGCCGCAAGCACGAAGTACGCCGCCTTCTCTATGCCGTCCGAGCTCTCGCCCGCAGGCTCTGCATCCTGCCGCGCGGCGGGCGCCTTGGGCAGGTAGTCCAAATCGCGCTGCAACGCCCCCACGCTCACGCCCGAGTCGCGCGCAATGCGCTTGATGAGCTCTTCCCGCTCCGTTGCGCTCTCCGCCTCTCGCACGACGGTGAGCGCTTCCTTGACAAAGTCGCGCCTGTCCTCCGTCTTTTCGAGGTCATACTTTTGCCGAGCGGCGTGGATGCGGAAGTCGATGAGGGGCATCGCGCTGTCCAGACATTGCTGATAGCCCGCTGCGCCGCGCTGTTTGATGACGTCGTCGGGATCCAACCCCTCCGGCATGGGCACGACGCGCACCTTGATGCCCTCTTCCGCGAGAATATCCAGCCCGCGCAAGTTCGCCTTCTGCCCCGCGAAGTCGCCGTCATAGCTGATGAACACGTTCTCCGTATATCTGCGGCACAGGCGCGCCTGCTCCTTGGTGAGGCTGGTGCCCATGCTGGCGACCACATTCTTGAACCCCGCCTGATAGAGCGAGATGGCGTCCATGTACCCCTCCACCATGATGAGGGAGGAGAGCCCGCCCGCACGCTTTTCCTTTTTGACGAGATTGATATTGAAGAGATTCTTGCTCTTGTTGAAGAGCACCGTCTCGCGCGTGTTTTTGTACTTTGCGCGGTCAACCTGCTTGATGAGCCGCCCGCCGAACGCCACCACTTCGTCCAAGTTGTTGATGATGGGAATGATGAGCCGCTCCCCCTCCGCGTCGATGAGCCTTCCGTCCGGCGTCTTGGTGCACGCGCCGCTCTCCTCGCACTCCTCCGCCGTATAGCCCATTCCACGCAAATAGACGGGAAGTGAGGTATAGTCGAGGGAGGCGCCCATGCCAAAGCGCTTCATCGTGGAGGGCTGCACTCCCCTGCGTTCGAGGTATTTGAGATGCTCTTCCGCATCCCCCGAATACAGATTGCCCAGATAAAAGCGCGCCGCATCGCGCATGAGCGCGGTGAGCCTGTCCTTTTTCTTCTTCTTTTCCGCCGATTTCTCCTGCAAGCGATCGTCGAAGGCGGGCACTTCGAGGTGTGCACGCGCCGCAAGGATCTGCACCGCCTGCATGAAGTCGACGTTCTCATACTCCTTGACAAACCCGATGACGTCGCCCGACGCGCCGCAACCAAAGCAATGGTAGTAGCGGTCGGCGGCGTTCACGGAGAAGGAAGGCGTCTTTTCATGATGAAAGGGACAGCACGCCCAATAGTTGTAGCCGCGCCGCTCGAGCTTGACGTAGGAGCCGATGACCTCGATGAGGTCGTTCTTCTCCTTGAGCACGCGCAAAAATTCAGAAAATTCCTCCTTCATACGCCGCCCTCCCGTGGCACGAACAGGTTTTTGAACACCCCGATCGCATATTTATCCGTCATGGATGAAAGATAGTCGCACACCGCGCGGGGGATCTCCGTGCCCTCCGTATGCAGGTAGAAGGGCGGGAGTTCGTCGGGATGGGCGACAAAGTATGTATACAGCTCGGTGAGCATACGCTCTGCACTCTCCTGAATGAGCTTGTTGGCGTGTTCGTACACGTTCTCGAACATGAAGCCGCGCAGCTCGTCCAGCGCCTGTTGTTTTTCCTCGGACATTTTGACGAAGGGTTGTCCTGCGGAAGTCTCGTAAATATCGCATATCGCGGTATTGATGCGCGTTCGCGTGTCATGCCCGAACACCTTGATAGGCTCCTTGGGAAGCTGCTCCTCGGTGAGAAGTCCCGCGCGAATGGCGTCCTCGATGTCGTGATTGATATAGGCGATGCGGTCTGCAAGGGAGACGGCTGCCCCCTCCAACGTCTTGGGCGAGCCGCTCTTGGTGTGATTCAAAATGCCGTCGCGCACCTCGAAGGTGAGGTTCAGCCCCCTGCCGTCCTTTTCCAGCACGTCGACAACGCGCAGCGACTGCACGCTGTGGCGGAATCCGCCCGGACACAGCTTGTTGAGCACCCGTTCCCCCACGTGGCCGAAGGGTGTGTGCCCCAGATCGTGCCCCATGGCGATCGCCTCCGCAAGGTCTTCGTTGAGCGCAAGCACACGCGCGAGCGAACGGGCGATCTGCGAGACGTCCAGCGTGTGCGTGAGACGGGACATATAGTGATCGCCGTCGGGCGCAAAAAAGACCTGCGTCTTATTTTTGAGACGCAGGAAAGCTTTGGAGTAGATGATCCTGTCTCTGTCGCGCTGAAACTCCGTGCGCATGGAGCACGGCGTCTCCTCCCTTGCCCGTCCGAGCGTATCTTTGGACTTCTTGGCGTAGGGCGAGAGAAAGGCATCCTCTTTTTTGTAAGTATTTTCCTTCATCAAAAGGTTATTTCGACGATTTTGCGCAAAACTCCTTTCTTTTGGAAAATATTTTTGTAAAATTGTTGATTTTCGGGCATTTTACCCGCTATTTGCGCACCTGCCCCTTTCCGCGCACAATAAATTTATAGGAAGTAAGCTCCCTGAGCCCCATCGGGCCGCGCGCGTGCAGCTTCTGCGTGGAGATGCCCATCTCCGCGCCGAATCCAAATTCAAACCCGTCCGTAAAGCGGGTGGAGGCGTTGTGATAGACGCAGGCAGAGTCGATCTCGTTGAGGAAGCGCTGCGCCGCGCCCTCCTCCTCGGTGACGATGCTCTCGCTGTGGTGGGTGGAATGCGCGTTGATCCACGCGATCGCCTCCTCCACATTCTCCACGATCTTCACGCTGATCTTGAGATCGGAGTACTCGGTGAAGTAGTCCTCCTCCGTGGCGGGAAGCACACGGCTGTCATAGAGGCGCGCCCGCTCGTCCCCCACGACGACAACGCTGCGCGCAAACAGCGGGGTGAGCAGTTCGTATAAATGGTCACGCGCGAAGGCATCGTCCACGACGAGGCTCTCGCAGGCGTTGCACACGCTCGTGCGCTGCGTCTTGGCATTGACGAGAATGTTCTGCGCCATTGCAAGGTCGGCGCTCCTCTGCACATAGACGTGGCAGTTGCCCGTGCCCGTTTCGATGACGGGAACGGTCGCATTCTCCAAAGCGCTTTGAATGAGCGAGGCGCTGCCGCGCGGAATAAGCACATCAAGGGATTGCTTGCAGCGCATAAATTCGCGCGCGCCCTCCCGCGAGCAGTCGTCCAAAAGCTGGATAAATTCGGGATCGAAGCCGCCCGAACGCAGCGCCTCCTTGATGACGCGCACGATGGCTTCGTTGGAGGCGTAGGCGTCCTTGCTGCCGCGAAGAACGACGGCGTTGCCGCTCTTGATGCACAAACCGATCGCGTCCGCCGTGACGTTGGGGCGCGCCTCGTAGATGATGCCCACGACGCCGAAGGGCACGCGCACGCGGGAGATCTTTAGCCCCGTCACCGTCTCGTGCTCCTCGATGACCTCGCCCACGGGACAGGAGAGCGCAACAAGTTGGCGCAGCCCTTCCGCAATGCCCGCAATGCGCCCCTCGTTGAGCATGAGGCGATCGCAAAATTGTGCGCCGCGCGTGCAGGAGGCAACGTCCCCCTTGTTCGCCTCGATGATCTCACCCGCGTGCGCAACGAGCGCGTCCGCAGCGAGCGAAAGCATCGTATTCTTGTCCTGCTCGGTGGAATAGGCGATGGCGCAAGCGTGCTCCTTGGCGCACTCACAAAGTCGGGAAATGGTCATATACTGCCCCCTTGATTTCTTTTGCAATATTTTAGCAGAAAGCGGCGGCGCTGTCAATGCACCGCCCGTATTTGCAGACAAATTCTTGCATTTGAAGTGTATTATGTCACGCATAATACTATTCAAACAGCGAAATTCGCAAGGAAATTGCCCCGTTTATGCCCATTTTACGCACAAAACAAATTAAAGGCACAAAAAAAGCCCGACTGTCGTCGGGCGTTTTCTTTATAGAAATCAGTCCTCTTCTTCCTCTTCGGGAAGTTCTACGTTGTGCCAAACCGTCTGCACATCGTCGTTCTCATCGAGCTTGTCGAGCATCTTCTTGAACGTCTCCAGCTTGTCGGCGGGAAGCTCGATCTTGCTCTGCGGGAACATTCCCAGCTCTGCGGAGAGGAAGGAAAGCCCCTTCCCTTCGAGGAAGGTGCGCACTCCGGAGAAGGCGGGAACGCTCGTGTACACTTCATACGCGTCCTCCGTCGTCACCACGTCGTCCGCGCCCGCTTCGATGGCGTAATCGGTGATGGTGTCCTCATCCAGCTCGGGCGTGCGCTCGACCACGATGAGCCCCTTGTTGTCGAACATATAGGAGACGGAACCCGTGGTGCCCAGCGAACCGCCGTGCTTGGTCATGATGGCGCGCACATCCCCCGCGGTGCGGTTGTTGTTGTCCGTGAGCGTGGAGATGATGACGGCTGCGCCGCCCACGCCGTACCCTTCGTAGGTGAGTTCCTTATAGTCGCGATCGCCCAGATCGCCCGCCGCGCGCTTGATGGAGCGCTCGATGTTGTCGTTGGGCATATTGGCAGCCTTCGCCTTTGCGATGACGTCTGCCAGCTTGGAGTTGGTGGAGGGATTGGGATTGCCCTTTGCCGCGACTGCAAGCTCTCTACCCAGCTTGGTGAAGATCTTGCCGCGCGCCGCGTCCGCCTTGCCCTTCTTTGCCTGAATATTATGCCATTTGCTATGACCGCTCATTTGATACCTCTCATTCAAACGTTTTTTGATTTAACTGATACATCATGATCCCCGCAGAGACAGCGGCGTTCAAGCTCTCCGTGCGCGCGTCCATGGGAATGCGCACGCGATGCGTCGCCCGCGCAAAGACCGCCTGCGAAAGCCCGTTGCCCTCGTTTCCGATGCAGAGCGCGAACTGCTTGGGCGGCGTGAAGGAGAAGATGTTCTCCCCCTCCATGTCGGCTGCGATGAGTGCAACGCCTTCGAGTGCGGAAAGCAGCGTCTCCCTGTCGCCGCGCATCAGCCGCGCATAGAATACGCCGCTCATGCTCGCGCGCACGCTCTTGGGCGAGAAGGGATCGGCACAGTCTGCAAGGTAGAGTTCCTCATACCCTGCGGCGACTGCCGTCCGCACGATCGCCCCCACGTTGGAGGGATCGGAGACGCCGTCCAAAAAGATGCAATTCTTCCTGGGCGGGCGCACCGCACAGCGCGGGAGCTCCACTTCCGCTGCAATTCCCTGCGGCGAAATTGTGTCCGTTGCCGCGCGAAAGGCATCTGCGCCCAACACGATGGCGGGCAGCCCGTACGTCTCCCCTTCGCGATCTTCGCGCACGATCAGCCGCCGAACGTTCATGCCGCTTGCAATGCACTCGCGCACCATCTTTTCCCCCTCCACGAGAAAAGCGCCGCTTTGCTCGCGGTACTTTTTCTCTTTGAGGGAGGCAAGCTCCTTCACCTGGGGATTGCTGCGGGATACTATGACCATATCAATGTGAAAAAAGCCCGATAAGGGCTTTCTTTCAGAAAATTCAGATCGCAGCTTTTGCCTTGCTGCAAAGCTCTGCGAATGCCTTCTCGTCGGACACTGCAAGGTCTGCAAGGACTTTGCGGTTGAGCTCGATGCCGGCAACCTTGAGCCCGTGCATGAGCTTGGAATAGCTGAGCCCGTTGATGCGAGCGCCTGCGTTGATGCGGGCGATCCAAAGGCTGCGCATATCGCGCTTTCTGCGCTTTCTTCCGATATAGGCATAGTTGAGCGACTTCATCACCGCTTCGCGTGCGATGCGGTAGTTCTTGCTCTTGCAACCATAGTAGCCCTTAGCGAGCTTAAAGATCTTTCTGCGTTTCTTAACGGCGTTTACGCCTCTCTTGATCCTCATACTTTACCTCCGTTAGTCCTTATAGGGAATCATTCTCTTGACGGTGTTCTCCTGCGTCGAGGAGACGAGGGTCGTCTGGCGAAGATTTCTCTTTCTCTTCCTGTTCTTGGTTTCCGCCTTGTGGTTCTTACCGCCGTGAGGTCTGTTGACCTT
>CALVTZ010000023.1 GCA_944363255.1 uncultured Clostridia bacterium | reverse complement strand
GAGGGGCAGGCAGAGCGCCGCGCCGCCTTCCGCGCCAACAAAAAGTACTACGCGGTGCGCGTCTGCGCCATGCTGGGCGGCGTGCTGCTCTTTCTCATCGCGCTGGCGGTGAGCGCGTCCTATATCACCACCACGCTCTCCGTCTTGCCCGTGGCGCTCACGGGGGCGTTCGGCGGCGTCGCCTTCCTCTTCCTGTGCGCCATGCTCGTGTTCGTGCGGCGCTACGTCATCGCCTCCAAGCTCTGTCTTGCGAACGAGGAGCTCGCTTCCACGGAGGAGGGCGCCCGTCTCAAGGTGCTGCGCGACAAGCTGTATTGCCTCGCGCTCATCCTCGGGGAAGAGGACGCGCAGGAATAACGCATTTCATCTGTCCCCCGCTTCGGCGGGGGCTTTTTTTGTGCCCTGAAAAAACCGAAGATGAAAATTTTCATTTTTTGGTAAAAATTTTCGTTTGAACTCTTGACAACACAACGGCGCTGTGCTATCATCATGGCGTAGTAAAACGATTTAATAAATCGATTTATCGATTGGGGGAGGAGAAAGATATGCGCGTTTACATTGTGGGAAGTCTGAATATGGACCTCGTCATCCGCGTGCAGCGCATTCCGGAGGCGGGCGAAACGCTCACGGGGGAGGGGTTCATGACCAACCCCGGCGGCAAGGGGGCAAATCAGGCGGTCGCCGCGGCAAAACTCGGCGCGGAGGCGTACATGGTGGGCTGCGTCGGACGGGAGTTCGGTGACGAACTGCTCGCTTCCCTCACCAAATACGGCGTGCGCACGCAGTATGTGCGCAGGGCGGAGGAGGTGTCCAGCGGCATCGCCGTCATCGTGGTGGCGGGCGGGGACAACCGCATCATGCTGGACGCAGGCGCAAACAAACTGCCCGATCGCGCGCTCATCGACGGCGCGTTGCAGGGGGCAAGCGCGGGCGATTACCTGCTGTTGCAGCTGGAGATCCCCATGCCCGCCATCGAATACGCGCTCAAATGCGCAAGGGAAAAGGGCATGATCACCGTGCTCAATCCCGCGCCCGCGGCGTCGCTCTCAAAGGAGGTGCTCTCGCTGTGCGATTGGTTCACCCCCAATCAGACGGAGGCGCAGTTCTACACGGGCATCTATCCCAAGGACGAGGAGAGCATCCGCGCCTGCGCCGCAAAGCTGGGCGAGCTGGGTGTGAAAAACGTGCTCATCACGCTGGGAACGGACGGTTCCGCCTGCGTGAGCGGGGGCAAGTTCTACCGCACGGCGGCAGTGCCCGCAAAGGCGGTGGATACGACGGCGGCGGGCGATACCTATGTGGGGGCGTTCGTCACCCGCCTTTCGGAAGGGGCGGACATCGAACGCGCCATGCGCTTTGCGAGCACCGCGTCCTCCGTTACCGTCACGCGGCGCGGGGCGCAGCAGTCCATTCCCACGCGGGAAGAGGCGGAGGCGTGCGCCGCGCAAAAGGGAATTGAAATATGAGAACGTATAAGAAAAAAGTGACCATAAAGGACGTGGCGCAGCGGGCGGGGGTGTCGCCCACGACCGTCTCGATGGTGCTCAACGGCAAGAGCATTTCGCTGCCGGAGAGCACGCGCGAGCGGGTGCGCCGCGCCGTGGAGGAGCTCGATTACAACACCAACGTGCTCGCCCGCGCCCTCGTCACCCGCAAGACGAATATCATCGGCGTGGTCGTGCCCGATATTTCAAACGCCTTCTTCTCGGAGGCGGTGCGTCACATTCAGGTGGAATTTGCAAAGTGCGGGTATGACATCATCCTCTGCAACAGCGAGGAGCGTGCGGAAAACGACGGGCGCTATGTGCGCCTGCTCGCGGGGCGCAACGTGGACGGGCTGATTTTGACGCCGAGTGCAGAGGCGCTCACGGGCGAGAACAGCGAGCGCTTCCGCGCCCTGCTCGACGGGCTGCACATTCCCTACCTCTTCTTCGACCGCTACTATTCGGACGCGCCGCGCATCGCCGTGGACAACGCGGCAAGCAGCTACGTTGCGGCAAAGCACCTTCTTGAACGCGGGCACACGCGCATTGGCATCATCGCAGGGCCGCTCACTCTCAACAGCAGCCGCAACCGTCTCAAGGGCGTGCGGCGCGCCATGGAGGAGGCGGGGCTGACGCTTCCGGACGAGCTCGTCTACGAGGGCAAGTATGACTTCGTAACGGGCGTGAACGGGGGCAGGGAGCTCATCGAGCGAGGGGTGAGCGCCATCTTCGCCTTCAGCGATATGCAGGCGTACGGCGTGTACGAGAGCGCAAAGCGGGCGGGAAAGCGCATTCCCACCGATCTGTCCGTGATGGGCTTTGACGACAATATCTATTCCTCCGTGCTGGAAGTGCCGCTCACGACCATGCGCCAGCCGGTGGAGCGCATCGCAAAAGAGGTGTGCCACGGCATCCTCGCCCTCATCGGCGGGGAGGTGGAACTTCCCCCCGCGTACTTCCCCGCACAACTTGTGAGCAGGGCGAGCGTGCGCGATCTCACCAAATAAGACAAGCCAAAAAATCGGCAAGGGGCGCCCCTTGCGTTAGGTAATCCTTACAGCATTACCTAAAAACAATTAACAGGAGGAAGCGTCATGGCAAAGGAGAACGAATTGCTGTTTGACGAAACGTGCGCCGTATCCGCAGACGTTGCCGAGGCAGCGCCCGCGGGCAGTGTGGCACAGAAGAAGGAGCGCAAGAAGCGCAAGCGCTGGTCGATGAACGACTGGGTGTTGCTGGCAATGGCATCGCTCAGCGTCGTCTTTTTGGCGATCTTTGCCTATGCGCCTCTATACGGGCTCATCCTCGCCTTCAAGGACGGCGACGGCTGGCTGAACATTTCGCACGCCATCTCGCAGGCGGATTGGTGCGGCTTTGAAAACTTCGAAGCCTTCTTCTCCGATCCCGACTTCGGCAACATCATTCTCAACACGCTGGGGCTCAACCTGTTGCAGCTCGCCATCAACTTCCCGCTGCCCATCCTCTTTGCGGTGCTCACGGCAGAACTCATCAGCAACCGCTACAAGAAGTTCGTGCAGACGGTCACCTTCTTCCCGCACTTCATCTCGTGGGCGGTGTACGGCGGCATCTTTTTGAGCCTGTTCGCGCTGGATACGGGGCTGCCCGCCCTCCTGCAAAAGTGGGGCATCACGGGCGACAAGGTGGATATCCTCGGCGGGCCCGAATACTTCTGGCCCATCATCATCATTACCTCCCTTCTCAAGGGCATGGGTTGGGGCTCCGTCATCTACGTGGCGGCGATCGCAGCCATTCCGCAGGAGCTTTACGAGGCGGCGAAGATGGACGGGGCGAACCGCTTCCACAAGATCATGTACATTACCATTCCCTCCATCGCGCCCACCATCACGCTCTTTTTCATTCTCTCGGTGAGCGGACTTTTGAACAACGGCATCGAACACCTGCTCGTATTTCAGAACACGAGCAACATCGAGCGCAGCGAAGTGCTCGACACCTATATCTACAAATACGGCATTCCCGATTTCCGTTACAGCTACGCGACGGCGATCGGTCTCATCAAGTCGCTCGTGGCGCTCTTCTTGCTCGTGTCCAGCAACTGGGTGTGCAAAAAAATAAGCGGAAAGGGGATCTATTGAGATGAAGAGAACAAAGAAAAGCAATATCCCCCAAACGCAACCTGACGAACAAAACGCGGACATGGTACCCCCGTTGGAAGGGGACGTCGCGGACATGGTACCCACGTTGGATTCGGGCGATGCGGACACGGTATCCCTTTCGGACGCGGACATGGCGGCGATGATGGAGGTACTCGAAGAGGAGGAGGCTTCCCCCGCCCTGCCCGTGTACCGCTCCGCCTTCATGCGCGCCGTCACCGATCTGTACTCGGACAGCTATCTTCGGCTGAAAAAGCTGGTGAGCCTGTGCGTGGGGTTTATCGTGTTGGGCGTGCTCGTGCTTGCCTACCTCTCGCACGTGCAGATCGACGGCGGTTCCGTTGGGCTGTATCGCACGCTGGACGTGCTCTTCTACGTGTTCTGCGGTCTGCTTCTGCCCGCGGCGGGCGCGGTGGGCGGGCTCATCTATGTCTCGCTCGCGCGCAAAAAGGTGTGGCTGTCGCGCTTCCGCAAGAGCAAACTCAATCGGCGGGTGCGCACCTTCGACGTGGTGCTCGCCATCCTCATCGGCATCTTCTGTATCCTGTGCATCTATCCCATCATCTATGTGGTGGCGGGCAGCTTCAACCAGGGTGCGGACTACGCCATCGGCGGCGTGTGGATCCTGCCGCGCGTGTTCACCTTTGAAAACTACCGCGTCGTGCTCGAGGACACCGACTTCTGGCGCAGCTACGGCGTCACCATCGCGCGCACCGTGGTGGGCACGGCAACGGCGCTCGTGTTCACCGCCATCGTCGCCTATGCGATGAGCCGCCCCAACCTCAAATTCCGCCGCGTCTTTTATTGGATCAACATTTTCACCATGTTCTTCTCGGGCGGACTCGTGCCCTACTTCCTCATCATTCGCTCCATCGGGCTGTTCGACTCCTTCTGGGTGTACATCATCCCCGGGCTGTACTCCGTGTACAACATGATCGTGTTGCAGAGCGGCTTCCGCTCCATCAGCCCGGATATCCACGACGCCGCCATGATCGACGGCGCGGGGGAATTCCGCATCTTCTGGCAGATCTATATGCCGCTTTCCAAGCCCGTGCTCGCCACCATCGTGCTGTGGGTCGCGGTGGGGCATTGGAACAGCTACTTCGACACCATGATCTATACGAGCAGCGAAGAGCTGCAATCGCTGCAATACTTCCTGCTCAAGGCGATCCAGACCTCCTCCATGACGGAGGGAATGCCGCCTGAGATGATGGAACGGCTCTCCCCGCAGACGCTTGCGCTTGCGGCGATCATTCTCTCCATTATCCCCGTGTTCTGTTTCTTCCCGCTCGTGCGCAAGAACTTCGCTTCGGGGATCATGGTGGGTTCACTCAAAGGATAAACGCTTTTAATAAGGAGGAACATTTATGAGAACAAAAAAACTTGCTCTGCGTGCGCTTGCCGTCATGGGTGTGGGCGTTATGGCGCTCTCCTTCGTCGCCTGCGGTGGCGGCGGGCCTGCGGCGCCTACGGGAGAGGACGGCATGGCGCAGCTCACCTATCCCAACTACGAGAACACGCCAAACGATAAGAACAGCTGGGAATACATTCCCGATAACAACAATATGACCATCGATTGGTACGTGGACGTTTCGAGCTGGCCCATCCCCGCCGAAAACGACGTGCTGCGCAAGATCAAGGAGGAGACGGGCATCTCCATTCGCTTCTCCACCCCCGTGCAGGACGACGGGCAAAAACTTGCCACCATGATCGCGGGCGGAGACCTGCCCGACGTCATCTCCGTGCCCTCGGGCAAGACGCAGACGCTCGCCTCCCTCGCGCAGCAGGGGTATGTGTACGACATCAACACGCTCGCGGATAAGTGGGCGCCCACGCTGTACGATCACCTCCCCGAGGACGTCATGGATTGGTGGGCATACGGCAACAACAAGACGTACGGCGTGCCCAACCACTATTACAGCTACGAGGACGTTCCTGCAGACGAGCAGCTCCAGCCCAACGGCGGCATGATGGTGCGCAAAGACCTCTTCGACGCATGGCAGCAGGTGGCGCAGGCGCGCGCAGACGAGGAGGGCATGATCTCCTATACCGCGCTCGACGGCAGCACCAAGAAGGTGGAGTGGCAGGGATATATCACCACGCCCGAGGGCTTCAAGGAGGCTGCGGTGTGGGCGATGACCAACCACTACGGCACGGGCAAGGGCGGCATCACCACCGCGCTGCAACTCTCGCAGTTCACCGATCAGGGCAATTCCTCCCTCGAATGGCTGGCGCAGTTCTTCGCCATTCCCTTCGAGACGCGCGACGGCAAGTATGAGTACCGCTTCACGCAAAAGGAATATGCGGAGATGCTCTACTATGTGAACGACCTCGTCACCACGCGCGCAAACGGCAACACGCTCATCTCGCGCGACAACTTCTCGCAGTCGTACGACGGCGTGGGCGGCGTCATCGCGGGCGGCAAGGCGTTTGCAACGCTCGCCACCCCGCAGGACTATCAGATGCACTTTGCAACGGCAAAGGACAGCGGCTACGAGTACGTGAGTATGTATATCACCAACTCGCAGGGAGACGCGCCCGTGCTCGCAGACATCCGCGGCTACGGCTATCTCATGAACATGATCACCACCAACTGCAAGCGCCCCGACCTTGTCATCAAGCTCTTTGACTTCCTCACGAGCGACGAGGGGCAGCGCCTCATCTGCTTCGGCGTAGAGGGCAGCACCTGGCAGTGGGCGGACGCGGAAAAGACGCAGATCGCCTACACGGACGAATATCTCGAACTCAAGGCGGACAAGGGCTCCACGGTCGCGGGCTTCGGGCTGATGACGATGGACCTACTCATCAACTACCAATTCTACGACAACGTGCAGCCGCGCACCAACAACGGCAAGACGGAGAGCGAGCTCTTCCGCGTCAACTTAAAGCGCCCGCTCACCATCTACTCCTACGACTACAACGCAACGCACTTCGTGGTGGACGCCACCAACGAGCGCTTCCAGGACTACAACAACGCCCTCGCGCGCATCAACGCGCTCATCGGGCAGCAGACGACCAAGATCTTGCAGGCAAGTTCGCGCAAGGACGCAGAGCGCATCTACAATCAGACGCTCGAACTGCTTGAAAAGCGCAATCTGGCGCTCGTCGTCGAGCTCAACTCCGCCGCCTACCAAAAGACGAAGGAGAAGCTGGGCATCACGGTGGCATGGCCTGCATGGCAGGAAGGGTACGTGAACCCGCTCGACAGAACGCAGCCCAACGGCGATCTTTCGCTGTACCGCACCTATTGAGGAGGGGGCATGAGAAAGGTCATCTTTGATACGGACATCGGCGACGACATCGACGACGCGTTCGCTCTCGCCGCGCTCCTGAACGAGCCGCAGGCAGAGCTGCTCGGCGTGACGACGGTGTACCGCAACACCGCGCAGCGGGCGCAGCTCGTTGCGGCGATGCTGCAGGCGGCAGAGCGCAGCGTTCCCGTGTACGCGGGGGAGGGCGTCCCCTGCAAGGAGGGCATCCGTCCCTTCGTGTGGGAGGAGGCGGGCGACCTCGTGCAGGGCAACGTGTGCCAATGGACGCAGGAGTACGGCGCGTTCCCCGTTGCGGAGGGGGCGGTGGACTTCCTCATCCAAAGCGCAAAGCGCTACAAGGAGGAGCTCATCCTCTTCGCGGTGGGGCCGCTCACCAACCTCGCGCGGGCGATCGAACGCGACCGCGCGGCAATGGAGCACATCGGCGGCATCTACACGATGGGGGGCAGGTTCCTGGAGTACGGGGCGGAGTGGAATATCCTCTGCGATCCCGAGGCGGCGGACGTGGTGTATGCAAGCGGTATCCCCGTCTATGCGGTGGGGCTGGACGTGACGCTGCGCTGCACGCTGGAGGAGGACTTCCTGCAACGGCTTTCCGCCTCGCCCAAGCAGACGAACAAGCTGCTTTCGCAGTGGTTCGCGCGCTGGTCAAAGCACTTTTCCTTCCCCAAGAGCGTGATGCACGATCCGCTCGCCGTCGCCTCGCTGTTTGCGCCCGTGTGTACCTTTGAAAGGCGGTACGTGCAGGCGGAATTGCAGCAGGAGCGCGGCGCAATGCACGCAGAACAGGCAGAACGGGCGGGTTACACGCCCGTGAACGTGGCAACGGACGTAGACCGTGCGGCATTCTATCGCTGGCTCGCCGCGCGGCTGGAAATTTAGGACGAAGCGGGCAAGCGCCCGTAAAATATGATAACGGAGGGTAAAAACATGAGAAAGACAAGAACCAAAGCGCTCTCGCTTGCTCTTGGCGCGGCGATCGCGCTGGGCGGCGTGTGCGCGGCATTCCCCGCCCGCATGATGGCGGCGACGGAAGTGTTTGCAATGGATACGGGCACGCAGATCGAGTATCCCTTTGCAACGGGCGCAGACGCGTTCAAGTATTCGCCGACGTTCACGATGGCGGCGGAACAGGGCGCGGGCAACAACAAGTGGGAGTTCGTTGAATTCAAGTTTGACGGCGGCGCAAAAGATCTGCGCGAAGCAGACTATATCGCCGTGCAGATCAAGTTGGATAAGAGCAACCCCGGCTTCACCTTCGGTCTGTTGGATAAAGGTAACAGATACATGGTGGGCGATAACGACCCCTTCTACTTCCTCAGTGAGGACGGCACGCTGAAAAGTATAACCAGTATGTACAACGCCATCAACCTTGGTGTGGGCGCGTGCGGCACGCTCATCATGCCCATCGCGTCCATGAAGTGGCAAGTTGCAAGCAGTGATCTTTCCGCGGTGACGTCGCTCTATATGACGACAAACACGCAATATAACTGGGACTACGTCTTTACGCTTGGCAGCGTGGGCTATTATAACGGCGAGCCGGACGCTGCGGATACGCAATTCACCAAACTCATCGACTGCTCGACCAAGGAGCGCGCGCCGAGTATGTATTACGTCGACGCCACCAATCCCGACTGCATGAAGTTCCCTTCGCAGACGGGCGAAGTGGAGCCTCCTGCGCCTGCGATGGATTATCCCTTCCGCACGGGCGACGACGCCATCATCAACGCGGCGGAGTGGGGCGGCTTTGCCGTGGACGGCAGCCAGGAAAACCAGCAGACGGTCACCGTCAAGCTGGGCACGGCGGACTTCAGCCAGGCGACCTACCTGCTCGTGCAGTACAAGTGCGGCGGCGCGCCCGGGCGGCAGTATAAGCTCAAGCAGGGCGACAAGGCGTACTCCATTCGGGGCAAGAACGGCAGCCCCATCTACTTCCTCAAGGAGGGCGAGACGCAGAGCGTAAAGGCGTGCAACGTGCAAAACGATCACCTCAGCGCCATCACGAACGGCGAGATGGGCGCGCTCATCATTCCCATGTCCTCCATGCAGTGGGAGGGCACGGCGGGCGACCTGTCCAAGATCGACAGCCTCGTCATCACCACCAATGCGAGATACAACGGCGGGTTCGACCTCGTCATCGGCGAAGTCGGTCTGTACAAGGGCGAAGCGGGCAGCGGCAGCTTCACCAAACTGCTCGACCTCACGGATAAGCAGGACAGCAAGTTCACCGTGACCAGCGCGCTGGACACCAACAAGGGCAAGATCACCTTCTTCCGCGAACCCCGCGTCATGCTGGGCGACGCAACGGTGGACTTCACGGCGGAAAAGCTCTCCGCAGCCTCCTTCACGGAAGAGGGCAGCGTGGGCGGCGGCATCTGGACGGGCGGCTCGTACGGCAAGCGTGAGATCGTAACCGACGCTTACGGCGACAAGGCAGTTCAATTCACCGCGCTGGGCACCAACCCGAATGGCGACGGCTACACGGCGTTCGACATCGCGGCGTCGGGCGGCTTCAGCTGGGCGGGCATGAAGGGCGTCTCCTTCTACGCGCGCAACGACAGCGATCAGGAAGTCTCCTTCAATATCGAAGTGGACTGCCGCACGCTGGTAAACGGCAAGAACGTCTCCGACCGCTTTAATATCAAGCAGGGCAACCGCTTCTGGCTGTACGACATCAACACGGGCAAGACGACCATCTACATGACGCGTCCCGTCGCAACCCTTCCCGCAGGCTTCGAGGGCTGGGTGCGCGTGCCCTTCACCGCATTCAACCGCGCAGATTGGAGCAACAACGGCGTGACCAAGGATCAGTTCATGGATGAAAATTCCACCGTGACCTACCTCGCCGTCACCTTGCACGCGGCAACGTATGCAAATCTTTCGTTCACCGTAAACAAGTTCGGCGGCTATACGACGACGCCGCAATTCTCGTCGTCCTTCATTCCCTCGGACGGCAAGAGCATTCCCGAGCTGATGCAGCTCACCAAGGAGGAGAAGTAATATGAAAAAGAGAAATCTCATCGCAATTTTCTGTGCGCTTGCCATGTCCCTCTCCTTGAGCGCAGTCGCGCTCACGGGCTGCGGGGATGGGGGAAAGGAGGATCCCGATACCCCGCCCGTGGTCGATCCCGGCGATCCCGACACGCCCGTCGATCCCGACAAGCCCAACCCGCCCGTCGATCCCGACAAGCCCAACCCGCCGCAGGTCGTCATCGGACTGCCCGCGCCCGATCGCGGACACTATATCTCCAATTCCGATCTTCTTGTTGACGGCGAAACGCGCTGGCTGGTGTACACCACCAACGAGACGGCGGGCGAGCAGGACAACGTCATCGCCGTGCGCAAGGGCACTTACGTCACGGGCGAGCAGACGGGCTGGGCGTACGGCGAGGAGCACATTGCGCTCACGGGCGGCGCGGGCGCATGGGACGAGTATATCGGCTCTGCCTCCATCGTCAAGGGCGAATATCAGCTGGGCGGCGTAAGCTACAGCTGGCTGATGGCATACAGCGCCACCGCGCAGGCGGATGAAACGCAGTCCGAGATCGGGCTTGCCGTTGCCACTTCGCCGGACGGCGAATGGGTGAAGGTGGGCACGCAGCCCGTCATCGAATTCAACGCGGCAGAGCTTGCGGCTTCGCAGACCTCGCTGGGCTGCTATGCGCCTTCCCTTGTCAACTACAACAAGGAGAGCGGCGTGCGTATCTTCTATTCGTATGCCGATCAGTACGGTCACTTCGCAAAGTTTGTCGATCTCGACGCGGCGAACCTCGACACGCTCTCCCTCTCGGGCGAGGCGATGGTGCCCACGAACGGGCAGGTCTCGGGCGGCGACTCCGTGACCATGTTCCCCAATGCGGACTTCGCTTACGACGCAACGAGCGGGCGCTTCTATGCGATCAAGGACTACTCTCCCGCCGCATCGCTTGCCCCTTCGTTTGCAGATAAGCTCCAGCTCTTGTATATCGCAGCGGACGAGCTGATCACCACGGACGAGGGCGCGGGCTGGGTGAGCGTGCGTCAATGGGACAACACGGACACCCTCGACGGGATGTACGAGCGTCTGTACGGCGCGTGCATCGTTTCGGACGCCTACGGGCACACGGACGGCGCAACGGCTGCGGAGATCGTGTACAATGTGTGCGATCTTGAGATGGACAATGCGGACTACATCTTCAGCCAGAAGCTGATGACCTTTGAAGTGGACTATGAATAATTTGAGCGCAGCGGGCGCGGAGTTTCTCCGCGCCCCCCTCAAAGGGAGGTCTTTATGAAAAAGAGAAAGCTGCTTGCGATCTTTTGCGCGTTTGCGCTCACGCTCTCCATGAGCGCGGTATCTCTCGCGGGCTGCGGAGATGGGGGAAAGGAGGATCCCGATACCCCGCCCGTGGTCGATCCCGACGATCCCGATGGGTCCGAAAAGCCCGATGAGCCGACGCTGCCCGAAACTCCGCAAGACGGCTACTACGTGCTCACGCAAAAGAGCGTGGAGAACTTCGACAGAACAAACGCCTACCTCTTCAACTGCCTGTATCTGCAGGGGGAAAACGCCACCTGGTACGAAACGGACTACACGGGCAGAAACGTGCAGGAGGGCACCGTGGAGGAGACGGACGGCGGCATCACCATTCTCATCGGACTGCGCGAATACGCGTTCACGTACGATAGGGCGGCGCGTGCGCTCCTCTTCTCGGGCAAGATCGACCGCCAGAACGTGCAAATGCGCTACGCTTATCAGGAGGACTATGTGCTCCCCGCAGACGACGCGCTGGGCGCCCTCTTTGAGGAGGAGCTGTTCGGCGAGGACATCAACGAAAACTTCTACAACTATTGTCCCACCGTCGTCATGGAGGGGCAGCACAAGATGCACGTGTGGTATTGCAGCAACAAGGTGAGCGGCAACGTCACCGACTATATCGCCTACCGCTGCGGCACGCTCAACAGCGGCGGAAGATGGGAGTTCACGGAAAAGCAGCTCGTGCTCGAACACGGCGAGAGCGGTACGTGGGATTCCCGCCACGTGTGCGATCCCACCGTCGTACAGGGCGCGTTCAGCATGGGCGGAGAGCAGTATTCCTGGCTGATGGCGTTCCTCGGCTGCAAGACGAGCAACAATACCTGCAACGAAGTGGGCATCGCCGTCGCCAAGGCGCCCGAGGGCCCGTGGCTGAAGGTGGAATCGCTCAATCCCATTGCAAACTACTATGAATCGCCCAACTATGCGGGCTATCCCAACACCTGGGGCTTTGGTCAGCCCTCCCTCGTGAGCGTGGACGGCGCGGGCAAAGTGCTGCTCTTCTACGCGATGGGGGCAGCCAAGACGTGTACGGTGGTGGAGGAGTGGGATCTTTCCAACCTCGACGAACCGCAAAAGCTGCGCAGCGCCGATGTGCGCGAGCGCGGCGTGGTCAACGCGGGCGGGGAAACGGACTGCATCAACAACGCCGATTTCGCCTACGACCGCGTGCGCGGCAGGCTGTATTGCATCAAGGAGGATTTCCCCTATCCCACCGACGGGCAGACGGATTGGATCGCGGGTACGAACACGCTGCTCTATCTCGAAGTGGGCGACAATTTCGACCTGCTCTTCGGCTCGCAGGCGTATCTTTGGAATAAGTTCGCCGTGCTCGACGAGGGCACGGGGTATGCGCGCAACCACAACGCGGGCTTCGTGCGCAGCGGCACGGGCGAATTGCTCGATCCCTACCGCATCCCCGTTCTCTACACGGCGGCGCATCTCAAGGTGGAGTATCCCGATTGGGAGCTGGGTGGGCAGTGGCCTTCGCTGCACACCTATCGTATCCACGGCAAAGAATTTACCATTCGTTGAGGTGACAGATGAAACGGTTTTTCACGATGGCGCTCGCCGCAGGCATGGCGCTCGCGTGCGTACTGCCCGCCGCCGCGTGCGGGGGGAGCGAAAAGACGCAAATTCCGCTCTCGGGCGCGTACACGCTTGCGTCCGCCACGCTGGACGGCACGGACTGCACGGCGGAGTTTGAGGCTTATACCGCGACCTTTTCGGAGGGCGGCACGCTGCGCGTCGTCGTCAGCTATCTTGGCGCGATGCAGTCGCGCAACTCCACCTACACCTTCGATGGTACCACGGTTACGGAAACGTATCAGGGAAAAGAGTACGTCTATACCATGCAGGAGGGCAATTTGCACACGCAATACGAGGACATGAACATCATACTTGAACCCGAACGCGGAGAGGAGGGCGCGCTGCCTGTGGACTTTGAAAGCGTGCTCTTCGGCCCCGACGTTGCAGACAGCAAGATATTCAACTATTGCCCCGCCATTCTCGAAGAGGAAGTGAACGGGCAAAAGATCATGCACGTGTGGTACTGCACCAACAAGGACGACGGCGTCATCATGGACCATATCGGCTATCGCAAGGGCGTGCAGCAGGCGGACGGCAAGTGGCAGTTTTCCGAGCAGCAGATCGTGCTCGCGCCCACGCCGGGCACCTGGGATTCCCGCCACACCTGCGATCCCGCCGTCGTGCGCGGTTCCTTCCGCTATCAGGGCACGGAGTACGGCTACCTCATGGCGTATCTGGGCTGCACCACGGAGGACTACCAGAAGAACGAGACGGGGCTTGCCGTTGCAAACGCGCCGGAGGGCCCGTGGGTGAAGGTGAACACGCTCAATCCCATCATCCCTTGGTACGACAACGGCGACGAGGCGACGGAACAGGGTAAGTACGAGGGGATGCAGGGCACGAGCAACATCTATTGGGGCACGGGAATGCCCGCCCTCATCAACCTCGACGGCGAGGGCGATATCCTCATGTTCTATCAGTCCACGCTGCAGGGCACGGGCATTCGCAGGTTTGATTTCTCCAACCTGGACGAACCCAAGACGCTCTTCACCTCCCGCCTCACGCACAACGGCATCTACAATTCGGCAGGGCTCAAGTGCAATATCGGCATTCCCGATTTCGCCTACGATCGCGAGACGGGGCGGCTGTACGTGTGCAGCGTCACCAACGAGCGCAACCCCGCCGACGTGACCATCACGCGCGTCAATTCGCACAGCATGGTCGCCTATATCGAGGGCATGGACAGCGTGGAAACGCTCTGCTCCGCCCTGCAGAGCGGGGAATATACTTGGAACATGGTGGGCTATATCGGGCCGAACGACACGGGCTGGGAGCGCAATCACAACCCCGGCATCGTGCGCGACGAGTACGGAAACCTGCCAAGCAGCAGCGAGGTGCGCGTGATCGTCTCCACGGGACACAACTCCTGGCCGACCGAGAACATCTTCACCTATCGTCTGCACGGCGCCGTCCTCAAAGTATGATCATACTGCGGCATCATCCCTGCCGCATCCCCCAATCGAAGCCCTGCGTGCTGTTGCGCGCAGGGCTTTTTTGCACCGTCTTCCCGCTGGCGGCTCCCGAGGGCGTTCTGCCCGTCCGATCGGGAATCGGGAACGCGAAAAAACCGCGGACGAACGTCCACGGTTTTTTTGGCGCAGAAGACGAGATTCGAACTCGTGCT
>CALVTZ010000022.1 GCA_944363255.1 uncultured Clostridia bacterium | reverse complement strand
AGAGCCACACCCTCGAATCGCTCACCCACTGCGGGGCGGAGGTGCAAAAGGGCAACGCGCCCGAAGAGCGCAAGTTGCAGCGCCTCTTCCGCAACAAGGACGCCATGCTGCTCATCAAGCGTTGTAACGACTTTGGCGCGGGCGGCGTGTCCGTCGCCATCGGCGAACTTGCCGACGGACTCACCATCGACCTCGACCTCGTGCCCAAGAAGTACGACGGGCTGGACGGCACCGAACTTGCCATCTCCGAATCGCAGGAGCGCATGGCGGTCGTCGTCGAGGCGGACAAGGTGGAAAAGTTCATCAGCTATGCGAATGCGGAGAACCTGGAGGCGACCGTCGTTGCAACGGTGACCAAGGAGCCGCGCCTCGTCATGTCGTGGCGGGGGAAGGTCATCGCGGACGTGTCGCGCGACTTCCTCAATTCCAACGGTGCGGAAAAGCACACCACGGCAACCCCCGTGCGTGTGGAAAACTATCAAAGAGAACTTCCCGCAGATTTTGCAGCGGGAATGCGCGCGCTCGCGGGCGATCTCAACGTGTGCTCCAAGCGCGGACTTTCCGAGCGGTTCGACTCCACCATCGGCGCGGGCACCGTGCTCATGCCCTTTGGCGGAAAGCACCAGCTCACCCCGCCGCAGGCGATGGTGCATCTCATCTCGGCGGAGAAGGGGCACACCGACTGCGTCTCCTACATGGCGTGGGGCGGCAACCCCTACGTTGCCGAAAAGAGCCCCTACCACGGGGCATACCTCGCCGTGGTGGAGAGTGCGAGCAAGCTGGTCGCAAGCGGCGCGTCCTATGAGGACGTGTACCTCACCTTCCAGGAGTACTTCTTGAAGCCCGGGCGCGATCCCAAGCGCTGGGGGCAGCCCCTCGCGGCGCTGCTCGGCGCATTCAAGGCGCAAAAGGAGCTGGGCATCGCTGCCATCGGCGGCAAGGACTCCATGAGCGGCACCTTTGAGAACATCGACGTTCCGCCCACCCTCGTCTCCTTCGCGGTGACAACGGGCAGGGTGGACGAGGTCGTCTCTCCCGAGTTCAAGGGCGCGGGGCACAAGGTGGTGCTGCTCGCCCCCGAATATGATAAAAACGGGCTGCCCGTCACTGGGTCGCTGCTCGACACCTTCCAAAAGGTCACGGCGCTGCTGCGCGCGGGGAAGGCCGTCTCCGCGTGGACGGTGGGCTTCGGCGGCGTTGCAGAGGGCGTTTTGAAGATGTGCATGGGCAACGGCTTCGGCTTTGCCTTCGACGAGAAGTGCGGCAAGGACGCGCTCTTCGGCTACCGCTACGGCGCCTTCATTCTCGAACTTGCAGACGAGGAGGAAGCGGGCACGCTGCTCGGCTACACCACGCAGGAAGCGCAGATAAGCTGCGGCGCGCAGCAGCTCTCCCTTGCCGAACTGCAGGACATCTACGAGGGCAAGCTCGAGCCCGTGTACGCCTGCAACATTCCCACCAAGGGCAGCGCGGAGACCATCACTTGTGCACAAAAACCTGTAACCGTTTGCGCAAATAAGGTCGCCCGTCCCAAGGTACTCATTCCCGTGTTCCCCGGTACCAACTGCGAATACGACACGGCGAAGGCGTTTGCGGACGCGGGCGCGGAGGCGGAGATCTTCGTCATCCGCAACCAGAGCGCGGACGAGGTCGCCCGCTCCGTCGAGCTGTTCGCAAAGAAGATCGCCTCCAGCCAGATGGTGTTCATCCCGGGCGGCTTCTCGGGCGGCGACGAGCCGGACGGCAGCGGCAAGTTCATCACGGCGTTCTTCCGCAATGCAGAGGTCAAGGGGGAGGTCACCCGCCTGCTCGAGGCGCGCGACGGACTCATGGGCGGCATTTGCAACGGCTTCCAGGCGCTCATCAAATTGGGGCTGGTGCCCTACGGCAAGATCATCGACACGGATGAAAGCTGCCCCACGCTCACCTACAACAACATTGCGCGCCACCAGAGCCGCATCGTGCGCGTGCGCGTGAGTTCGAACAATTCCCCCTGGCTTACGGGCGTAAAGGTGGGGGAGGTGTTCTCCGTGCCCATCTCGCACGGCGAGGGCAAGTTCGTCGCCTCGGACGCGCTCGTGGAGCAGCTTGCAAAGAACGGGCAGATCATGACGCAGTACGTCGACCTTGCAGACAGGGCGAGCATGGACGTGCGCTTCAACCCCAACGGCAGCGCCGCCGCCATCGAGGGCATCCTCTCGCCCGACGGCAGAGTGTTTGGCAAGATGGGGCACTCGGAGCGCAAGGGCTACGGGCTGTATAAGAACGTCGCGGGCAACTACGATATGAAGCTGTTCGAGAGCGCAGTCAAATACTTTAAGTGAGCGTACGCGTAGGAGATAGTTATGAAATCGGATATCGAGATCGCGCAGAGCGCGAAGATGCTGCCCATTCTTGAGATCGCAAAGCGTGCGGGGCTCACGGAAGAGGACATCGAATATTACGGCAAATACAAGGCGAAGATCTCCCTTCCCGCTAAGACGGGCGGGGAGGGCAAGCTCATTCTCGTCACCGCCATCACGCCCACCGCGGCGGGAGAGGGAAAGACGACTACCACCATCGGGCTTGCAGACGGGCTCTCCCGCATCGGCAAGCGGGCAGTGGTCGCCCTGCGCGAACCCTCCCTCGGGCCCGTGTTCGGCATCAAGGGGGGCGCAGCGGGCGGCGGATATGCGCAGGTCGTGCCCATGGAGGACATCAACTTGCACTTTACGGGCGACTTCCACGCCATCGGCGCGGCTAATAACCTGCTCGCCGCCATGCTCGACAACCATATCTTCCAGGGCAACAGCCTGGGCATCGATCCCGAGCAGATCACCTGGAAACGCTGCGTGGACATGAACGACCGCCAGCTCCGCCACGTAGAGGACGGCTTGGGCGGCGGCAAGAACGGCGTGCCGCGTGCAGACGGCTTCGACATCACCGTCGCCAGCGAGGTCATGGCGGTGCTCTGCCTGGCAAGCTCCCTCTCCGATCTCAAAGCCCGCCTTTCGCGCATCATCGTGGGCTATACCTATGAAGGAAAGCCCGTCACCGCGGGCGATCTCAAGGCGGCGGGGGCAATGTGCGCGCTCTTAAAGGACGCCATCAAGCCCAACCTCGTGCAGACGCTCGAAGGCACGCCCGCCATCGTGCACGGCGGGCCGTTCGCCAACATTGCGCACGGGTGCAACTCCGTCATCGCCACCAAGACCGCCCTTCGCCTGGGCGAATACGCCATCACGGAGGCGGGCTTCGGGGCAGACCTCGGTGCGGAGAAGTTCTTCGACATCAAGTGCCGCTTTGCGGGGCTCAAGCCCCGCGCCGTCGTCGTGGTCGCCACGGTGCGCGCGCTCAAGATGCACGGCGGGCTGAGCAAGGAGGAGCTTGCAAAGGAGGACGTCTGCGCGCTCAAGGCGGGACTTCCCAACCTCCTGCGCCATGTCAAGAACATGAAGGAGGTGTACCGCCTTCCCACCGTGGTCGCCGTCAACCGCTTCCCCACGGATACGGACGCGGAGATCGAAAGCGTCATCGCGGCGTGCAGGGAGCTGGGCGTCAACGTGGTGCTCTCCACCGTGTGGGCGGAGGGCGGCAAGGGGGGCGAAGCGCTCGCCCGCGAAGTCGTGCGCCTTGCAGAGGAGGAGAACGACTTCTCCTACTGCTACGATACGGAGCTGCCCATCAAGGAGAAGATCGAGCGCATCGTCAAGCGGGTGTACGGCGGCGAGGGCGTAGCCTATACGGAGGAGGCGGAGCGGGAGATCGCGCGCCTCACCGCGCTCGGCTTTACGAATACCCCCGTGTGTATGGCAAAGACGCAGTACTCCTTCTCGGACGATCAGAAGCTGTTGGGCGCGCCCGTTGGCTTCACCGTGACCGTGCGCTCCGTCAAGATCTCGGCGGGGGCGGGCTTCCTCGTGGCGCTCACGGGCAATATCCTCACCATGCCGGGGCTTCCCAAAGTGCCCGCCGCAGAGAAGATCGACGTGGACGACGCGGGCAAGATCACGGGACTGTTTTAAGAAGCACACACAGTATGGATAATTTGTTACAACGCGCGGTACCGCTCCTGTTGGAGTGGTACCGTCTTGCAAAGCGCGACCTTCCCTGGCGCAGAACGCGCGATCCCTACGCCATCCTCGTCTCCGAGGTCATGTTGCAGCAGACCCGGGTGGAGGCGGTGAAGGAGTACTACGCGCGCTTCCTGCAAAAGTTTCCCACGGCACAAGCGCTCGCCGCCGCCTCCGAGGAGGAGGTGTTGAAGGCGTGGGAGGGCTTGGGCTACTACACCCGCGCGCGCAACCTGCACAGGGCGGCAAAGAGCATCGCCCGCGACGGCTTCCCCACAACGTACGAGGGGGTGCGCGCCCTTGCGGGGGTGGGCGACTACACGGCGGGGGCGATCTCCTCCATCGCGCTGGGGCTGCCCTGTCCCGCGGTGGACGGCAACGTGCTGCGCATTCTCACCCGCCTGCTCGCGGACGGGCGCAATATCGATGAAAAGGGCACCAAGGACGCGTTCGCGGCGCAGCTGAGGGAAGTGTACCCCCAAGATACCTCTTCCTTTTGCCAGGCGCTCATGGAACTGGGCGCCCTCGTCTGCTTGCCCAACGGCGCGCCGCAGTGCGGGGCATGCCCGTGGTCGGAGCTGTGCAGGGCGAAAAACAGCGACATGGTGGGGGCGTTCCCCGTGCGTGCAGAGAAGAGGGCGCGAAAGGTGGTACCCATGTCCGTGTTCGTGTTGAAAAACGCGGGCATGGTCGCCATTCAAAAGCGCCCGAACCGCGGCCTGCTCGCGGGAATGTGGCAGTTCCCGCTCTTTGAAGGGGAGCCGCCCTGCCTTGGCAGGGTGGTGGCGCAAAAGCGCGCAAAGCACATCTTCACGCACATCGAATGGCAGATGACGGGCTATCTCGTGGAGGCGGAGGAGCGCCTTCCCGCCTACGAGTGGGTGAGTGCGGAGGAGCTGAAAGCCCGCTACGCCCTTCCCGCCGCATTCAAGGCGTTCTTCGAGTGGTTGTAAGCAAAACAAGGATCTGCTGCGGCAGGTCTTTTTTGTTTGCGGGGCAGCCGAACACGGGCGCTTCCGTTCGCCCCTTTTGCGCCCTTTTAGGCGGGAAGGGGCGCGCGCGGCTGCCGTGTAAAGCCCTTCAATAAAATAAGTTGCGTGGTTGACTTTTTCGCGGGTATTTGGTATAATTGGGCTGTTATGGAAACGAGAGGAAAGTTTATCGTATTCGAGGGGACGGACGGCAGCGGCAAGAGCACGCAGATGAAGTCCCTCATGAAGTATCTCACGGAGGGCGGGGTGAAGTGCGTGATGACGCGCGAACCTACGGAGAGTCCCTTCGGCGCGCTGCTGCGCTCCTGTCTCACGGGCAGGGTGGAGGCGGACGAGCACACCATCGCCGCGCTGTTTGCGGCGGACAGGCTCGACCATATCCGCAACCCGCACGACGGCATTTTGAAGTTGCTCGAAGAGGGCGTCAGCGTGCTGTGCGATCGCTACTATCTTTCCTCCTTCGCCTACAACGGGGGCTTCGTCTCCCTCGATTGGGTGATCGATCTCAACACGCCCGCCATGCAGATGTTGCGCCCCGATCTCGTCGTCTATCTCGACGTTCCGCCCGAAGAGGGCATGGAGCGCGTGTCGCGCAGGGGGGTGACCGATCGGTATGAGACGCTCTCCAAGCAGCGGCGCATCCGCGACAACTACTTTGCGGCATTTTCCCGCTTTCCCGAGGAAAACGTCGCCATCATCAAGAGCGAAGAGAAAAAGGAACGCACGCAGGAAAATATCCGCCGCGTTGTGGCAAAACTTTATGGGTGGCAGGCATGAATAGTCAGCTTATCGTGGGCGAAGTGCTCAAGCCGCAGGGCATCCGCGGCGAACTTAAGATCAGTCCCCTCACCGATTCGGCGGAGGATTTCCGCACCTTCCACCGCGTGTTTTTGGGGGAGACGGAGTACAAGGTGCTCTCCGTGCGCGTGGGCGACGGCGCGGTCTATTTGGGGCTGCGCGGCGTGCCCGATCGCAACGCGGCAGAACTTCTGCGCGGCAAGCCCGTCATCATTCCGCGCGAGGAGGCGCCCGCCCTCGAGGAGGGGCGGTACTACATCGCCGATCTGTTGGGCGCGGAGGTGGTGACGGAGGGGGGAAAGGTGCTGGGCACCCTCACCGACGTACGCCCCGCGGGGACGGACGTTTACACCATCTCGGCAGAGGGCAAGGACATTCTCTTTGCGGCGGCGAAGGGCGTCGTCGTGAAGGTGGATACAGAGGGGGGCGTCATCGTGGTCAACGAGGCGCGCTTCAAGGAAGTGGCGGTACTATGAAGATCACCATTTTGACGCTCTTTCCCGAAATGTTCACCGCCCTCAACGAGAGCATTCTGGGCAGGGCGCAGAAGGAGGGCAGGTTCGAGCTGGAAGTGGTGGACATCCGCGCCTATACGCAGGACAAACACCTCAAATGCGACGACTATCCCTTTGGCGGCGGCGCGGGCATGGTGATGATGGTGCAGCCCATCGGCAGCGCGATCGAGGCGAAAGATCCCCTGCACCGCGCGCGGCGCATCTACCTCTCGCCCAAGGGCAAGGTGTTCCGCCAGGACATGGTATATTCGCTTGCGGAGGAGGAGCACCTGCTCCTGCTGTGCGGGCACTACGAGGGCGTGGATCAGCGCGCCATCGATCTTTTCATCGACGAGGAACTCTCCATCGGCGACTACGTGCTCACGGGCGGGGAGCTGCCCGCGATGGTCGTCGTCGACTGCGTGGCGCGCTATCTCGACGGCGTGCTCACGCCCGCCTCCCTCGTGCAGGAGAGCTTTTCGGAGAACTTGCTCGAATATCCCCAATACACCCGCCCTGCGGAGTATCGCGGGCTGAAGGTGCCCGACGTTCTGCGCAGCGGCAATCACGCGGAGATCGACAAGTGGCGGCGGGAACAGTCGCTTGCCGTCACCAAAAAGAACAGGCCAGACCTCATCAAGTCATGAAGCATATCCAATGGTACCCCGGGCACATGGCAAAGGCCATGCGCATGATGGAGGAAAATTTAAGTTTGTGCGACGCCGTCCTGCTCGTGCTCGACGCGCGCGCTCCCGCAGCCAGCTACAACGCGCGGCTGATGGCGCTTGCAAAAAACAAGCCCGTCTTGCTGCTCTTCAACAAGGCAGACCTTGCAGGGGCGGAGGCAGAGGCGCTCGTCTCCCGCGTCAAGCGGGGCGGGCGCAGCGCGCTGCTCTTTTCGGCAAAGCCCTCCTCCGCGCACGTCCTGCTCTCCGCCATGCGCACGCTGGTAGCAGATAAGGTAAAACGGTTGCAGGAAAAGGGTACCACGCGCCCCATGCGCTTTCTCGTTGCAGGCATTCCCAACACGGGCAAGAGCACTCTCATCAACCTGTTTTCGCGCGGGAAGAAGGCGCAGACGGGGGACAAGGCGGGCGTCACGCGCAACAAGCAATGGGTGAAGTGCGGGGAGATCGAACTGCTCGACACCCCCGGCACCATGCCCCCCTCCTTCGACGATCAACAGCTTGCAATGCGCCTTGCCTTTCTCGGCAGTGTGAACGACGACATCCTCGCCCTCGACGAGGTGGCGCTCGCCCTTCTGGAGACGCTCTCCCTGCGCTATCCGCAGGCGCTCAAGGAGCGCTACGGCATCGAAGGGGGAACGCCGCTCGAACTGCTCGAGGGGGTGTGCGCGCGGCGGGGGCTTGTGCTGCGCGGCGGGGAGTATGACTACGAGCGCGGCGAGCGCGCCGTCATCGACGATCTGCGCAAGGGCAAGCTGGGGCCCGTGTGCTTTGACGACGAGGCAGATCTTGCAAAGGTGGGGCTCATCTGATGGACGCACTCGACACGGAACGCGAATACGCCGCCCGCGGCTATCTTGCCGTTGCGGGCGTGGACGAGGTGGGGCGGGGGCCGCTTGCAGGCCCCGTCGTGTGCGCCGCCGTCGTCCTTCCCCTGCAGGAGGAGCGGCGCATCCTCGGCATAGACGACAGCAAGAAGCTCTCCCCCAAAAGGCGGGAGGCGCTTGCAGCGCGCATCAAAGAGGTGGCGCTCTCCTACCGCATCGAGGAGGTCTCCGCGCAGGAGATCGACGAGATGAACATTTTACAGGCGACGCGGCTGGGCATGAAGCGCGCGGTGGAGGGGCTTTCCGCCTGCGACTTCGTGCTCACGGACGGCAACATGACGCTGGACATCGCGCAGCCGCAGCGCAGCATCGTAAAGGGGGACGCGCTCGTCGCCTCCATCGGCGCGGCGAGCATTCTTGCCAAGGTATACCGCGACGCGCTCATGTGCGAGTATGCGAAGCTGTACCCGTGGTACGCGTTCGAGCGCAACGCAGGCTACGGCACCAAGGCACACATCGAGGCAATAAGGAGCATGGGGATATGCGAGATCCATCGCAGGACGTTCGTAACAAAGTTTTGGGACGGAAGGGCGAAGACCTCGCCTGTAAATACCTGAAAAAGCACCGCTATAAGATCGTCAAGCGCAACTACGTCACGCCCTTCGGGGAGGCGGATATCGTCGCCTTCAAGGACGGCTACTACTGCTTTGTGGAAGTCAAGGCGCGGGCGAGCGACGTGTACGGGCTGCCCTCGCAGGCGGTGACGGAGGCAAAGCGGCAGCGCTATCGCATGATCGCAAAATTCTTTTGCACGGAGCGCAGGGAGGAAGTGCCCTGCCGCTATGACGTCGCCTCCGTTCTGGACGGCGAGATCGAATACTTCGAGGGCGCGTTCGAATAGAAGGGGCGCGCGCTTTGCATAAAAGTAGGGGTGAAGTCGCCCGTTGCGGGCGAGAAAAGGAGCACGATGGCTGCAAACAAGTTAAAAAACATTCTCAAAGACAAGATCGCGTTGGAGGCGGGGTTCCCCGCCTACGTCGGCTATACCGACTATTTCCTCTCCACGCCCGTATGGGTACGCGTGAAGAACGCGCACACGGAGGCGCTCTCCGTCACCGTGCGCATCGAGAGCGAGAGCGGGCTCGTCGTGCCCTTCGAAGAGCGGGTGGAAGTGCCCTTCGAGAGCGCGGTGAACGTGCACGCGGAGAACGTATTTTCTCCCCTCTTTCTGGCGGAAAACGATGCGCTCACCGAGTGTGAGGTGCTCATCACCGCCACGGCGGAGGGGATGGAGCTCGCCCGCGAGAGCATAAAGCTCACCGCCCTGCCCTACGATTGGTGGGAGGGCTTGGAGGGCAATCCCGAGCGCATCGCGTCCTTCGTGCGCCCCCGCCTTGCCGAGTGCGCGCAGGTGCTCTCGGAGGCGGGCACGCTGCTCAAGAAGTGGAAGGCGGAGTCGGAATTTTACGGCTACGCGGGCACGGATAAGAACGCCGTGCGCCTCATCGCCGCCGCCATCTACGGGGCGGTCAAGCGCTTTTCCCTCGTCAAGGAGGGGGAGAGCGACCTCACCAAACCGCTGCCCGCCGCAAAGGACGGGCTCACCAAAGACCGCACCTCCACCGCCTTCCGCCTCGCCGTGTTCACGGCGGCGTGTCTGGAAGCGGCGCACCTTTCGCCCGTCATCGCCCTGGGCAAGGACTGCGTGGGCGTGGGCGTGTGGCTGTACGACAGCTGCTTTTTGGAGAGCGTGACGGACGACGCCGAGATCGTGGAAAAGTATGTCTCGGACGGCATCAACAACCTCACCTTCTTTGACGTGGACGACCTGTTCGTGGATAAGTCGGTGGCGTTCACCCCCTCCGAGCAGCACTTCCGCCGCAAGTTGCAGGGGGGAATGTTCGAGAGCTTTCTCGACATCCGCCGCTGCCGCATCGGGCGCATCGTGCCCTGCCCCCTGCGCGGAAAGGGACTGCGCGGCTACGAACTGTACAAGGAGGCGGAGATGGCGGACGAGAGTGCGCCCGCCCCGCTCCTCAACCTCAAAAAGCTGAAATTGGAGGGCAAGCAGCCCAAGAACAAGCAGTGGGAGCGCCGCCTTCTCGACCTCTCCAACCGCAATACGCTGCTCTCCTTCACGGATAAGAACGCGCTGCACCTCGTCTCGGCGGACTGCGATACGCTGTATGCCCGCCTCACGGAGGAGGAAGTGCGCCTGAAGGCGGGCACGGGCGGCAGCGTGCCCTTTGGCAGGGTGCTCGCCAGCCAGGAACGCGAGCTCGTGCTGCTCGAACAAAAGAAGGGCTTGGTGCGCGTGTTCGAGGACGCCAAGACGCTCTCGGAGACGGCGGTGCGCCTCATGCGCAAGAACCGCGAGGCGGACGAGGAGACGGGCGCAAAGATCTTGTATCTCGCCCTCGGCTTCCTGCGGTATGCCGGCAAGGAGGACAGGGCGCCCCGCTACGCCCCCCTCGTGCTCGCCCCCGTGCGCTTAAAGCGCGCCAAGGGGAACGAGGACTTCACCCTCGTCAGCGAGGAGAAGGAGTACTTCGTCAACTCCACGCTGCTCGAATTTTTGAAGCAGGAATTCAACATTGACGTGCGCGGGCTGGGCGGCGACGTCTCGGCGCTGAAAATTTCCGAGATCCTCGCCATGGTGCGCGCGGAGACCGCCTCCATGAAGGGCTGGGGGGTGGAGGAGGAGTGCTTCCTCTCCACCTTCTCCTTCCAGCGCTACCTCATGTGGAACGATCTCAGGCACAACATGGGGGAGTTCAAAAAGAACGCCCTCGTCGCCGCGCTGCTCGAAAACCGCCCCGCCAAGCAGGAGTATATCGCCCCGCCCGAGGAGGACGACGCAGATCCCACCGCGGTGCTGCTGCCCCTGCCCTCGGACAGCTCGCAGTACGCTGCAACGGCGCTCTCGGGCGCGGGAGTGAGTTTCGTCCTGCACGGCCCGCCCGGAACGGGCAAGAGCCAGACCATCACGAATATCATCGCGGACGCCATGTATCACGGCAAGCGCGTGCTCTTCGTGGCGGAAAAGAAGGCAGCGCTCGACGTCGTAAAAAAGCGCCTCGAACAGATCGGCATCGGCGAATTTTGCCTCGAACTGCACGCGGGCAAGGCGGACAGGGGAGACCTCGTCAAGCGCATGGAGGATACGCTCGCCCTCAAAGCGGAGGAGCGGGAGGGGGATCTCGCCGTGCGCGCAGCCGAGCTCGTCGCCCTGCGCGACGAACTCAAAGAGCCCGTGCGCGCCCTGCACAAAAAGCGCAGGCTGGGCGTCTCCGTCTATGAGGCGCTCACCACCTATCTGCAGAACAAGAACGCGCCCGACGTGCTCGATATCGAAAGCTCCTTCTACGATACGCTCACGGAAAAGAAGCTCTCGCAGTGCAGGAGCAAGATCCTCTCCGCGGCGGCGGCTGCCAAGGAGTGCGGCGGGGTGTTCAATTCCCCCTTTGAAAACGTCAATCTCACCGAATACTCCCTCGAACTGCGCGACCGCGTGCTGTGCGCGAGCGAGGTGCTCATCGAGGAGATCCGCCATCTCAAATCCTTCCTCTCCCTCTTCCTGCAATTTTACCGCCAGCGCGTGAGCACCATCACCAGCCGCAAGCTGGACATTCTCAAGGAGATCGCGCAAAATCTGGCGGTGGGGGCGTACAACAAGTACTTCTCGGGCGTAAACGAGGAGGCGTTCTACCTCTTCTTCAACGCGAACAAGCGGCTGGATACCTGCCTCAACTACTACTACAAGCACTTCAAGTCGCTCATCGACGCGGGCAAGGAATATCCCGCGCTCAAGAAGTTCGTGGAGGCGGGCGGCGACTACAAGCTGGACAGGGCGGCGCGCGCCGTCAAGAAGCGGCTGGACAAGGTCGCCCTGCACCCCATTGCAGAGGAGGACGTACCCAAGTTCCTCGAGACGGTGGTGGAGCTGTACGCGGCGCAGGAGCGCATCACGGGCAACACCTCGCTCTCGCGCAACTTCTGCGACCGCAGCGGGGGGATCGTCTTAAAACGGCGGGCGGACTTCCTCGCCCCCCTCATGCGCCTGCACGAGCTGTGCGCGGCGGCGCTCATGGACTACAACCCCGACGCCTTCAACGGAATGTGCGTGCGGGCGGCAAACGGCTATACCATGCCCGTGCTCGAGGGCTTTTTGAAGGCGCAGGACAGCTTCTCCCGCGCCCTCGAGAGCTTCCTTGAAGTCACCAAGGCAGACCGCAGCAAGCTGCGCGACGAGGACATCTTCGACTACTACTCCGCCAAGGCGGGCGCGCTCATCGACAACGCGGATATGCTGCCCAACTGGTGTATGTACAAGAAGACGGCGAACGAGCTGTCTGCGCTGGGGCTCACCTTCATCACCGACTCGCTGGAGAGCGGCAAACTCAAGATCGAAAACGTGCTCTCCGGCTTTGAAAAGA
This sequence comes from uncultured Clostridia bacterium, assembly GCA_944363255.1. GTDB lineage: Bacteria > Bacillota > Clostridia > Christensenellales > Borkfalkiaceae > Gallimonas. The sequence continues at coordinate 2,702 of CALVTZ010000022.1, read as the reverse complement.
ACGTCTACAAGAACTTCCTCGAGATCAACATTCCCGCCGATCCCGCGCTCTCGCGCATGACGGCGGGCACGCTGGAGGAGACGGTGGAAAAATTCCGCGCCGCATGGGAGGAATACGCCCGTCTCACCCGCCTGGAGATCCGCAGAACGCTCATCTCCCGCCTGCCGCAGGAGGGAGAGGAGGGCAGCCTTGCGGTGGAGCTGTCCATCTTCCACCGCCTCACCAAGAGCAACCTGCGCGGCACGGGCATTCGCGGGCTGTTCACCGAAGTGCCCACGCTCTCCTCCGTCATCGCGCCCTGCCTGCTCATGAGCCCCACCACGGTGGCGCAATATCTGCAGCCGCAGGCAAACAAGTTCGACCTCGTCATCTTCGACGAGGCGTCGCAGATGTCCACGGCAGAGGCGATCGGCTCCATTGCGCGCGCCAAGTGCGCCATCGTCGTGGGCGATCCCAAGCAGCTTCCGCCCACCGCCTTCTTCCGCACGGCGTACGTGGACGAGGAGAACCTCGAAAACGAGGATCTGGAGAGCGTGCTCGACGACTGCCTCGCGCTGGGGATGCCCGAAAAGCACCTCCTGTGGCACTACCGCAGCAAGCACGAGAGCCTCATCGCCTTCTCCAACAGTATGTACTACGACAACAAGCTGTGCACCTTCCCCTCGCCGGACGCCATGGAGAGCAAGGTGCGCCTTGTGGAAGTGGACGGCACGTACGACCGCGGCTTCACCAAGCGCAACCGCAAGGAGGCGGAGGCGCTCGTCAAAGAGGTGGTGCGGCGGCTGTCCGATCCCGAGCTCTCCCGCTCGAGCATCGGCATCGTCACCTTCTCCTCCGCGCAGCAGGAGGACATCGAACGGCTGCTGCAAAAGGAGCTCACCGCGCGCAAGCTGGACGGCGCGGCGTACGACAGGGAGGAACCGCTCTTTGTCAAGAATCTTGAAAACGTACAGGGCGATGAGCGCGACGTCATCCTCTTCTCCGTGTGCTACGGCCCGGATAAGACGGGGCGCGTCTCCCTCAACTTCGGCCCCCTGAACCAGGCGGGCGGCTGGCGGCGGCTCAACGTTGCCGTCTCGCGTGCGCGGGAGGAGATGGTCATCTTCTCCACCATAACTGCCGCCATGATCAACCTGCAAAAGACCTCCTCCAAGGGGGTTGCGGGGCTCAAGGCATTCCTCGAATTTGCAGAGCGCGGCAAGACGACGCTCGCCATGAACGCCTCCAGCGTAAAGGGGGGTGCGGGCATCGGCAAGTTCATCGCCGCAGAGCTGAAAAGTTACGGCTACGACTGCCGCTGCGACGTGGGCGTCTCCGAATTTAAGATCGACGTCGCCGTCGTCGATCCCAAGGACAGGCACCGCTTCCTGCTCGCCGTCATCTGCGACGGCACGGATACCTTCTCCGTAAAGGACCGCAACGTCCTGCAGATCCAAACGCTCAAGCGCGGGAATTGGAACGTGGTGCGCGTAAACTGCGTCAACTACTACTCCAACCCCAAGCGGGAGATCAAGCGCATCAAGGACGTGCTCGACCGCCTCACGGGGGCGGAGAAGAAGGCGGGCGCGTGGATGAGCAAGTACAAGAAGGCGTACCGCGCGGTGGTGCAAACGGGCACGGAGAGCGCCGTCTTCGTCACGGGCGGCGAACACGACGGCGAGCTGCTTTCCCGCCTCAAGGAGATCGTGGGAACGGAAGAGCCCGTCTCCCGCGCCTTCTTAAAGCGGCGCTGCATCGCCTCCTTCGGCATTGCCAAGAGCGGCAGCAAGGTGGACGCCCGCCTCGACGAGCTCATCGACAGCTGCGCCTTCCACCGCGAACGCGTGCGCGGCGTGGATTACTATTATAAGAATCCCCGCGCCATTCTCCTTGGCAAGTTCCGCACGGAGAGCGGCACGCCCGTGCGCAAGACGGAGGAAGATCTCACGCCCTTTGAAGTCGTCTCCCTCATCAAGGGGGTGCTCGAGGACAGGGTGGCGCTGTATATGGACGAGCTCACCCAGCTCGTCGCGGGCGTGTTCCTCATGCGCCCCACCGAAAAGTTCGCGCTCTTCCTGCGCGACTGCGTCAGCTACGGCGAGGAGAAGGGGCTGTTCGTGCGCTCCGTCTCAGACCGCATCTCCCTCGCATAACGGCGGATAGAAGCGATGGGGGACACAAAGGAAGAACAACGGGCGGAGTCGCCCTGCATACGGGAAAAGCGGGCACGGATCAACTTCCGTCCGCTTTTCTTTTGCGCACTCGGGCTGGGCTTTGGAAGCGTGCTCTACTACCGTCTGCGCGCGGGCGGCGGTTCATACTTTGAAGCGCTGCTCTTTTTTGCCGTCGTGTGCGTTGCCTACGCGCCCCTCTCCTTCAAGCGCTTTTTGTGCATTACGCTGCCCTTCGTGCTGTTCGCGGGCATGGGTGCGCTCTCCATGCACGGCTACTTCGTGCGCTTTGCGGGCGACGCGCCCGCGGGGGAGTGCCTCGTGGAGGGCACCGTCGCAAGTTTTTCGGTGCAGGACGGCTATACCAACGTGCAGCTGGACGACCTTTGCGTGGCGGGCATAAGTGCGGGCGGCAAGCTCGCCCTGCTCCTCGAAGAGGAGGGGGTGCGCGCGGGCGACAGGGTGCGCCTCATCGCCCGTTTGGAGCGCGTTCCGCTGCCCAAGGGCGCGCCGAGCGAAGCCTTTCTCTCCGACGTGCGCTAAGAGGCAAGC